>NZ_RAZO01000109.1:0-68993 GCF_004307535.1 Pseudomonas sp. Sample_9 | reverse complement strand
CCGAGCGGGTAGGGATTACACATATCAGGGTGGTCAGCCGGACCAATTGACCTTCACGGTCCATCGCATTCCAAGCCGCTGTCCCCGCCACTGCAATAACGATCCCGGCCGTGCTGCTTCGCCGCATAAAGCATCTTGTCGGCCGAATCGATCAGCATGGCGGGGCTCACCTCCTGTTCGGCGGGTTTGCCGACCGCAATACCCGCGCTGGCGGTGACGTGGCCCAGCGGATGAGCTCTGTGCTCGAGCCTCAAGGATCGAATGGCCTCGAGAATTTCCTCAGCGACAAGCGCTGCTCCACGAAGATCGGTATTGGGCAGCAACACGGAAAACTCCTCGCCGCCATAGCGCACGGCCAGATCTCCCGGTCTTTTTACCGCATGCGCAATCGCCTGGCCGACGGCGCTCAGGCAATCGTCACCTGCCGCGTGCCCATAGCTGTCGTTGTAGAGTTTGAAGTGATCGACATCGAGCATGATCAGTGAGATCGACGAACCCTGGCGTCTGGCCAGGCGAATCTCGTCAAGCAGTGCAGTGTCCAGCCGCCGACGGTTGGCCAGTCCGGTCAGGCTGTCGGTCAGAGCCATGTCTTTCATGGCTTGGTGTGCCCGACGCAAATCCTTTTCCATCACCATTCGCTGGCGCAGTTGTCTCAAGACGATCAAGCCGAAGACCGTGAATGCGATGATTACCGACAACAGCACAAACCCGGTTTTGATCAGATCCCAGCGCCACGGCGCGATGATCGATTCGCGCGAAAGTCCGGTTTCCACCACCAGTGGGTACGTGCTCAGCGCGCGGTAGCCATACAAGCGCTCGGTGCCGTCGACGATGGCTTTCACCTCGGCGATCCCTTGGTTGGAAAAGGGCAGGTAGTTCTTGAACACCTCACTGTCGGCGAGGCTCTGACCGATGACCGAAGCGATGAAGGGACGACGCACGAGGATGGTGCCGTTGCGCAGCGCCAGCACCAGGGCACCCTTGTCGTCGATCTTGAAATCGCCGTAATAGTCGACGAAATAACTGACCTTGATCGTCCCCAGCAGCACGCCGGCGAAGGAGCCGTCCGGGTTATTCAAGCGGCGGGAAATCGGGATGATAAGGTCGTCGGTGGATTTGCTTGTGACGACATCTCCGATGCGCACGTTGCGATCGGTGTGAGTGCGGTGATACTGGAAGTAATCGCGGTCGGCGTTGTTCGCCGGGTCCGGTATGTTTTCCTTGTCGGTGACGATCCAGTGCCCGTCCGGGCCGTAGATGAACAGCCCATGCAGCTGCGGCATCAACTTGGCTTGCTGGACCAGCAACTTGTGGATGCGTGGTACGTCGATGTTTTGCAAGCCGTCACCTTCAACGCGCTCGCCCAGGGCGGCGGTCAATACGTCCACCTGGCGGATAGCGTCCTCGGCATGCTGCGCGGTTGCGCGAGCGAGGTTGGTGACCGAATCGCGCGCCGACGAGAAGGCCGCATGATAGTCACGCCAGGTGCGCCATCCTTCCACACCGAGAAACGCCAGAATGACCGTCAGCAGGAAAATCACGGTCAGGCGGAAGGCAGCGATATCACTCGCCGCTTTGATGGGAGCCGTTTCTGCGGCGTCATGCCCCTTGGTTTCGGGCATTTTACGACCGAGCATTCAAAGATCCTTATGCTTGTCATCTCTCATCTACTGAAAGATGACCATCCTTTTCCACTGGGGATTCAATTTATTGGCATGGTCAGGCGGCGGCCATTGGATCGTTCAAAGTCATGCCCGGTCAACATCTGTAATTGAAGCGCGCCTTGAGGTGAGACTTGTGAGCGAAATCATCACCGCCGGTGACTTGAACATCGACCTGCAAAACGCCAACGAAACCGGCCTGTTCAAATGGCTGCTGGCGAGTTTTCTGATGGGCAAAAGGATTCAGGGCGCGATCGCAGCGAAGGCGTATCAAGTCATAGTAGAGCAGCATCAAAAAGACACGCCGCAAAAGCTTGCGCAGTGTTCACACCGTCAACTGGTGTCGATGCTGGGGCAGGCGCGTTACGTTCGTTACGATGAAAGCACGGCGTCGCGACTGCTCGCGCTGGCCAACAAGCTCAACAGCGAGTACGCCGGTAAGGTCACTAATATCGTGGCGGCGAGCGCGGATCGTAAGGCGCTGGAGAAGCGCCTGTCCGAATTCGAGGGGATCGGGCCGAAGACCGTTGAGATCTTCATGAGAGAAGCGGCTGCGGTGCTGTTTTGAAGGCCCGATAGCAAACCAAGGCTCACATCGCAAAGAAGGTTCCCGCCAGTTCGCTCATCAGGATCAGCGTTCCGCCGGCGAATATCGCACAGCCCAGCAGAAACTGGAGTCCCGGGGCTACGCTCAGGCTTGAGGGGAAGCTCAGGTTTTTATCAGTTCTCATGTCGCGCTCCTGTTACCGATGAAAACTTTCAGCCACATCGATGGAACGGTTGCGCTGCGCCATTACGCGCTTGGCGACCACCGGCATCGTGGGCAAGGCGTCGTCGACGGCTGGATGTTCGCCTGCTGGCGGAACGGCAGTCTCCTCGGCGAAATTGTTCGGCAGCAGGGTGCCCAGGCCAAAAACATTCACCGCCATGCTGACTTTCAATCCCCGACAGGCCTGTTTGCAGTCCAGCTCAAAACCGGCGTATGCGTGCTCCATCAAACGTTGAAAATGTTCAGAGGTCAGTGCCGAGACTTTGCTGTTTTTCATGTTGATCACCTTGAGCAAGTGGCGACCCCGATCCGGGGCCGCCGGACGGGGTTCAGACATCTTTGCCTTGCACGTAACCGGAGCCCAGATCAGCACCGGTCACCGGCTCGCTGAGTGGGTCAGACGCCGTGCGGATCTTCATGGCTTCCAGGACCTCTGCGTCGTCAGCAGGGAGGCTGACCGTCGCCAGACCATCGCCGCCGTCGACTGCCGGCTCTGGGTTTTCCACGTACTCCCACGCACCGCCCTCGTTCCAGGGACCGCGCACATTTGGCTCGCCGGACATGTTGAAGTACTTGTTGGTGAACTCAGGCATGCCCGGCAGTTTGCCCTGCGGGAAGTTGGGCTGGATCGAATGCAGGGCTTTTTCGAAGGACTGTTGATGGGCGATTTCCCGCGTCATCAAAAAGCCCAGCGCCTCTTTGACGCCCGGATCATCGGTGATGTTGATCAAGCGTTCGTAGAGAATTTTCGCTCGCGCTTCGGCTGCGATGTTGGAGCGGAAGTCGGCGGTCGGCTCGGTGATCGAGTCAACGTAGGCCGCCGTCCACGGTACGCCAGCGGAATTGACCAGAGGCGCGCCTGCGCCATAGAGCAGGCTGGTGATGTGCGAGTCATTGCCGGCGCCATTCAGTGCGCGGTACAGCTCGCCTTCCTCCTGAACGCCCTCTGCCAGTTGGCCCTTGGCGCCTTTGTTGAGCATGACGATGATCGAGCCAACCACCTCAAGGTGGCTCAACTCTTCAGTGGCAATGTCCAGCAGAAGGTCTTTGCGCCCTGGATCTTCCTCGGCCAAGGCTTGGGTGAAATAACGCGCTGCCGCGGCCAGTTCGCCATTGGCGCCCCCGAATTGTTCCAAAAGCAGATTGGCCAGACCCGGGTTGGGCTCGGCCACTCGAACGGTGTACTGAAGTCGCTTGTTATGTATGAACATTCAAATTTTCCTCAGACCAGGCTATCGCGCCTCGACCCTTGTGGGCGTTGGCGCATGCATAGTTGTGAGGAGGGCGCGCAGCAGAAATTTCGTTTTTTGCCGAGTGGCAGGACGGGCGGCAGAGGGCGGAAAGTTCCGTAAACAGGACGGTTGGCTTAGCCACGTACCTCGACCAATGTGGGAGCGAGCCTGCTCGCGAATGCGGTACGTCAGCCACCGATTTGGCGGCTGATCCAGCGCTTTCGCGAGCAGGCTCGCTCCCACCTTGGTTCGTTTGCAATCAAGCGATTTTAAGCGCCCTCAGCACAGGCAGCGTTTGCTCGGCAAACACCTGCGCCTGTGCGGTCAGCGCGGCGATGTTGGCTTCAGCGGTGAGCAGCGGCTGGCCATTGTCGACCAGCACTTCACCTTGTTCGCTGATCACCCCCCACGCCAGTTGCGCCCATTCGGCCGGCTGCTGTTTGCCCTGTTTGATCGAGATCAGGAACAACTGCTGGAAGCGGCTGACCGTCACGCCACCACCGGTGACCGGGCTGGCCAAGGTCTGGATGTTGGCGCCGTACAGTGAGCGTTTGCACAGTTGCAGATTGAGCGCGGCGCAGCGACCGCTGACCTGCGACTCGGCGGCCTCGCTCTGGCACGGAGCGACAGCGCCCATACCGATCAGCACGGCCAGGGCTTGTTCGAGGTCGTCGTAAGCCATTGCAGTCTCGGAGAGCAATTGGCGCATTGATTTGGCCGCATAGTTCTGCGCCGCCAAGGCATCGAGCACCGGGCCGTAGATTTCCGCTTGCAGGGTCGCTTCGCCGGCAGGACCGGTGACCGAGCCCGCCACGGTTTCCCAGGCTTGCAGCAACGCGAAACGGCTGTGCAGCATTCTCGCCCGGCGTTCGGCAGCGGACAGGCGCGTCGCGCCACGCACGTACAGGTCGCGGCGGAAGTGCTGGTTGACGAAGTAGTCCCGCGCTTGCTCGCGCATGATCGGGTGTTCGATGGTTTCCAGAAAGTCCATGCCTTCGGCGCTCAGGTTGAGCGGGTCGACCGAGTCCAGCGGCACTGCCGTGGTGGCGTAGTCGAGTTTGGCCGGGGCCAGCGCGTCGACCATGTCGGCGAAGTACATGCAGTTCCAGTCGCGGTTGAAATATTCGTGGGCGACGTAGTGACGATCCTGGCCCTTGATGCTCTGCAGCCGCGCGCCGAGGCTCGGTGCCGCAGCGGCATACTTCGGATTGGCCGCGA
The DNA here is from genome assembly GCF_004307535.1 of Pseudomonas sp. Sample_9. NCBI lineage: Bacteria > Pseudomonadati > Pseudomonadota > Gammaproteobacteria > Pseudomonadales > Pseudomonadaceae > Pseudomonas > Pseudomonas sp. Sample_9. The sequence continues at coordinate 64,113 of NZ_RAZO01000109.1, read as the reverse complement.
GCAACGCTTCGGAAAACTCCAGTGCGGCGTCAATACGCTCATCGGAGCGCGCCGAGGCATTGGCGAAACGGTCATGCAGGCTGAACAGATTGCGCAGCGGCGCCGACGGCGACCAGCCGGGGAAGCAGTTGTAGCTGACGTAGAGCATGCCGCCCGGTTTAAGGTGGCGGCGGGCGAATTCGACGATCAGCTTCTGGTTGTCGCGGCTGACCCAGGTCCAGATGCCATGCAGGCTGATGCTGTCGAACTGCGGCAGATCGTTGCGTGCGAGCAGTTGTTCGAAGCTGTCGTCATACAGACGCGCGCCATTGTTGGCGGCAGTCGCGAGGTCGATGGCATGGGCCGCCATACCCGGGTGAAAGTCCGTACCGACAAACGAACCCGGGTTGGCGGTGGCGTGGATGTTGATCGACACGCCCTGACCGAAGCCCAGTTCGCAGTGCACGCCGTCGTTGCTTTCCAGCGTGGCGAACCCGCGCAACAACAGGCAGTAACGCAGGAACACCGGATTGATCTCCCGGCTATAGCTGTAGGTGTAGCCTTCGTCGGTGAAATAACCTTCGTTCCAGGCGTTGCTCATGGGTACAGCCTCTTGTTCTTGAAAGTGATGGCAGTCTTATAAGGGGTTGTGATTGCGCGCGACAAGTAGAAAAACCGGATACTTTCCCACGTCCACTGTAATACCCCTGTGGGAGCGAGCCTGCTCGCGAAAGCTTTTTTCCATTTTCAATCGAGTCGCCTGACACACCGATTTCGCGAGCAGGCTCGCTCCCACAGGGATCCTCAACAATTTCGAGATTTGTGGACCGATCACGCACCCCACGGCCCATTCGCGCAGGCATTTTGTCGCCAGCCGAAACTGTCATATTCCCTCCCACTCGTCTGCCCATAGTGACCAGCCCAACGCTGATTTCATGAGGCTGCACTGTGTTCCAACGTCTTCTGTGTTCGCTGTCCGTTCTGAGCCTGTCCATCGCCGCTGCCCACGCGGCCGAGCCTGTCATCCTTGATACGCCGCGCTTGTCCGGCATCGACAACTTTCGCGACATCGCCGGCATCACCACCGCGTACTCCACCGCCCACGACGGCTTTATGCGCAGCGGCGTGTTCTACCGCTCCAACGCATTGACGCCGTCGGCGGCGGATCTGGCGACACTCAATGGGCTCGGCATCAAAGCCATTTACGACTTGCGCACGCCCAGCGAAATTGCCGCTACGCCCGACACGATGATCACGGGCGCGGCCTATCGCAATATCGACATCATTGGCAGCACCACCTCGGGTGCGAACATCACCAATATCTCGTTCCACAGCGCCGCCGAAGCGGTGGCAATGATGGAGGAAACCAACCGCGCTTTCGTCAGCGATGCCGGCATGCGCGGGCAGTTCGGCCAGTTGTTCAATGAGCTGGCCAGTGTCGACGCTGCGCAGCTGTTCCACTGCACCGCCGGCAAGGATCGCACCGGCTGGACCGCCGCCGTGTTGCAGAGCATCGCTGGCGTCGATGAGGCGACGATCATGGCCAATTATCTGGCGACCAACGACTACACCGCCGCCCGTGTCGCCGCGACCCTGAAAGCGCTGCCGCCGAGCATGGCCGCTGTCTACGGGCCGCTGCTCGGGGTGCAGGCCAGTTACCTGCAGGCCGGTCTCGACCAGGTCGCCGCTGAGTACGGCAGCATGGACAACTACCTCAAGCAGGGCCTCGGTCTGTCCCAGGAAACCATTTACGTACTGCGCGGCAAACTGGTCGAGTACAACAGCTTGCCGGGGCAGGCCGGGCTGGTCGGCAACGCCGCCGCTGGTGCCGAATTGCTGCGGCAGTTGCAGAACTCCGAGCTGTCCGGCACCTACAGCGCCTACAACGACTACCTGCAATCGGCGATCGACGCCGGCACTCTGGGCGGTGTCGAATCGCAGGTCGGCGGTCAGGTCCACGCCGATGCGGCCAGCTACCTGCTACGGCAGAACGCGATGATCGAACAAGCCGCCGCGCCGTTCGCCAGCGGCAGCGATTTGAAGGTCGGCCAATACCGCCTCTGGAGCACCGCGCTCGCCAGCTACGTCGGCACCGACGGCTCAGCCCACGCCGATAGCAGCAACGAGCACAGCCAGGGCTTGATGCTCGGCATCACCCAGCGCTTCAGCGAACAACTCAGCGCGCGCGGCAGCTTTGGCTACAGCAAGGGCAGCGTGGGCGGCGCGGGTGGCGAGGCCGATACGGACTTCACCTTCCTCAACCTCGGTGTGCGTTACGGCCTCACCAGCCTTGAGCGCGGGATGTTTGTCGATGCCAACGCCAGCGCCGGTTATGTCGACTACGACAGCAAACGCGAGCTTGGCGGTGGCCTCGGCACAGCTAAAGGCGACAGCCATGGCAACCTCACCGGCGCGACCCTGGCGCTGGGTTATCGCGCACCGCTCAACGGCGTGACTCTCGAACCGAGCCTGGGCTTTCGCGTCAGTCATCTCGACTTGCAAGGTTTCAAAGAGAAGGGCAGTGAGCTGGCGCTCGACGTCGATGGCATCAAGCAGACCCGCCGCAGCGCGGTGGCCAATCTCGACGTGTCATTTGCCCCGGTGACGATGGGTGCGTGGCAGTTGGTCCCGGGTGTTCGCGTGGGCTATGAACGTGCGCTCGGCGATCAGCAAGTCGACAGCGAAGGCCACCTGCTGGGGCTGGATATCGAGCAGCGCGCGGCGTTCGACAATCGCGACCAGTTCAGCGGCGGCGTTAATCTGATGGCCAACCTCGGCGCCCTGAGTGTAGGCGCTGAGGTCGGGGCCAACGGTGGCGGTGACAGCCATGGTTTCAATGGCGGACTCAAGGCCAGTTACGCGTTTTGAACATAGCGAGCCCGGCAAATTGCCGGGCTCTTGCGCTCAAGCATGCTGCGCACGCGAAGGTTGCTGTGTGCGTGCCGGCTGCGCGCTGGGTTCGGGCAGCGAGGCGACATGCACGGTGCGCGCCGGGAAGGCGAACGTCGCGTCCAGTTCGGCCACCGCTTCCATGATTGCCAGATTGATGCGTTGCTGCACGTCCATGTAGACGTTGTAGCTGGCGTCCAGAACGATATATACCGTCTCGAATTCCAGCGCGCTCTCACCAAAACTGCGGAAATGGCAACGGTCGAAGCGTGCCTGTTTTTCGTTCTTGATGATGCTTTCAACGCGTTGAGTGATCTGGCGGATCTGTTCGCTGGTGCACTCGTAAGTCAGACGAAACTCGAACACCACCCGACGCTCCTGCAAGCGCTTGTAGTTCTGAATGGTGCTGCCGATCATGTCGGCGTTGGCCATGACAATCTGCTCACCGCCGAGACTGCGGATGCGCGTGGTCTTCAGACCGACGTGCTCCACCGTACCGGCCAGCGTGCCGACGACGATGAAATCACCCACCTCAAACGGCTTGTCGACGGCAATCGACAGCGAGGCGAACACGTCGCCGAGAATGTTCTGCACCGCCAGCGCCACCGCGATACCGCCGACACCGAGGCTGGCGACGAATGCAGTGATGTTGACGCCCAGATTCGACAGCATCGCCAGCAGAATAACCGCCCACAGCAACACCTTGACGCCCCACAGGCTTAAGGTCGCCAGGGCGCTCGCCTGAAAAGTGCCGGTCGCGTTATGCCGCGAGAAATACCGATGCAGCCCCAGCGCCAAGGCGCGGTTGGTCCACAGGCCGACCTGCAACGCCGCCACCACGAACCATAAACTGCTGACCCGGCCGAGCCAGCGCTCCGGCAAATCCAGCAAACCGATGCCGACCAGAATCGATGCCAACAGCAGCAACGTGGTGCTGGTCGCCGCCAGCACTTCGCTGGCCATGTAGGTCAGATGCCCATTGCCGGCGCTGGCCCGGGCCTGCACCTTGCGGAACACGAAACGGATCGCCGTGGTGGTCAGCAGATAACTGAGTGTCGCGGCGAGGAACGCCAGTACCCAGTTCGCCAGTGAAATTCCTAAAATCGTGTGAGCCGTGAAAAAGCCGATGAAATCCTCGGTCATGGAAACCCCCTTTTCGCCAAGTGACCTGTCTGGGGTTAGTCGCCCTGAGATTCCTGCTGTTCAATCAAATGCAGGTTTCGCCGGACCGAATGGTCAACGCCTGGCCTTCAACTCCGTTGGGCTTACGCCGTAAGCATTCTGAAAATACTGACAAAAGCGCCCGACATTGCAGAAGCCAAAGCGCAACGCCACCTCCGTCACAGAGCCTGCATTCCCGCGCACCAGCGCCTCATAGGCGCGCTGCAAACGCACCTGGCGCTGATACGCGACGATCGGCATCCCGACAAAACGTCGAAAGCCCTCCTGCAAGGCGCGCTGGCTGACATGGCTCAACCGCGCCAGATCCACGCCACTGACCAACTGCTGCGGATGCGCCTGAATAAACTCCATCGCCACCTTCACATGTCGCGGCGCCACACACGGCGCCGGCCCCCGTAATGCCTCGGTGAAATTGTGCGGCCACGCCTCCAGCACCGCATCGATCAACATCTCGCGCAACCGTGACGGCATCAGCGTGCCGCTGTTGATCAAGGCATCGAACTCAGTGCCCGTGGCCAGATCGATCAACGCCTTGAGGCCCTGAAATGCCGGGGTATTCAGATCCACGCTTGGCTCAAACACGATCTTCTGCACGACCGGTTTCTCCAGCAGCGCCGACAACCGCTCGGTGAGCTGCAGACGATTGATCGAAATGCCGTGATGCGCGTGATCATCAATAAAGCGCATCGAACGGATATCCGACTTGTCGATCGCCAGACCGATGCGCGCCATGCCAATGGATTCAGTGACGTGGTTGAAAACGATCTTGCCGGCGGTGGGGATGACGAAAGTGATTTCGTTCTGCGGATCGGGGAGGGCGACGCTGAAGTCGCCGTGGTAATGCATACGCCGAAAACTCACCCCGTCGTGCCGCCCGTAGACCCCGCCGATGATGATGTTGGAAGGTGGCGGCGGAGTATCGGCGTAGCGGTTGCCGAAGAGCCTGGAGAACAGGGCGCCGAAGTCGGAAGAGGTGAGGTTGTCGGAGCGCAGGATGATTTTTTGGCGGGGTGGGGAGGTGGCGGTGATGGGCGGCATTTTGGAATGCGGGCTCTTGGGGCGATGGCAGAGACTGGTAGAGCCTAGGGAACAGGCGTGACGGTTCAGTGACAGGACTGGAACCATGGACTGCTTTCAGGCAAAAGCAGACAGTCAATACTTGCACTTGTATATTCTCGGCAGACGGATCACCACGACCGAACAGACTCGGGAACGTACGCATTCATGGATAGGAAAAAAGGCCAACCAGACAGCACTGACTGGGTCATCCGCAGTGTTCAACCAGGAGGAATCGAGCGTATTGAAGCGTGGTTCGGCAGCCACGGCTACGATCCTCATCGACATGACACCTACTCCATCGGCCGCACGTTGGCGGGCGTCCAGAGCTTTCACTATGTAGGCTCGTTGCGCCACGGTATCCCCGGCAATACGCTCGTGCTTCATCCAGACGAACTTCACGATGGTATGGCCGGGACTGATGCAGGCTTTCGTTATCGGATGGCTTACATTGATCCGGCAATGATTCAAAACATCCTGGGTGGCGAGCCCTTGCCTTTTATCACGGGGGGGCTTTCAAACGACCCACGGCTGTTCCATGCCAGTGAAACATTTGTGCAAGCAGTGGATCATCCGCTGGAAGCATTGGAGCAACAGGACGCGCTGTATGACTTGGCAATGGCGTTGCGTGCCGTCGCGGGCAAGCCGCGCGGGCGCAAGCGCCTGGATTACCGCGCAGCCGAGCGTGCCAGAGCGTTCATCCTGGAACACTTGGATTCATGCATCACGCTGGAGATGCTCGAGTGTGCCAGCGGGCGCGAACGCTGGAGCCTGTCACGCGACTTCAGAACGCTTTACGGTACGAGTCCTTACCGATTTGTCACCCTGCGCCGCCTGGACCGGTTCCGCTCATTGGTGGTTGAAGGTTTTACCCTGGTCGATGCAGCGCTCGTCGCGGGGTTTCACGATCAAAGTCATATGACGCGACATTTCACCCGCTGTTACGGCATCCCGCCCATGCGCTGGCTGGAACGATTGCGCGCCGCACGCTGAGTTGCAGGATCGTACAAGAGACCCTATTCCTTGCTCTATAGGCTGGCGACTTCAACCACAGAGGATTCGTCATGGCAGAGCTCCGTCATCAATATTCATCAGTTCCTGTAAACCTGGCACATAAGGCTTCGCTGATCGAACAACAATGGAGTCCCAGGGTTGTGGCAGAGATGAATGACTACCAGTTCAAGGTTGTGCGAATCGAAGGCGAATTCATCTGGCACTCGCATCCTGAGACCGATGAAGCATTTCTTGTTTTGGAAGGCACCTTGCGCATTGATCTGCTGGAAGGCTGCGTCTATGTGAATCCAGGTGAACTCTATGTGGTACCCCGCGGCGTGGAACATCGCACGGCTGCCCAAGGTGAAGCCAAGCTGATGATGATCGAGCCGCGAGGCATCTTGAACACGGGGCATGAAGATGGCGAAAGAACGGCTTTGAACGACGTCTGGATATAATCCAACGCACATCCTGTGCAATGTCTGCGCAGAGTTGCAATTGCTGACCTGACCAGCAGCTATGAGTTAAAAGCGGGTTCTGACTTCTCATGCAAAGATTGTTATGAGAAAGGACCATGGACTTGATTATCGATTTGATAGGTCATCGGATTGGCGTGTTCGTGTTGGACTTAATGAATGACGGCCGTTTCAAGGTAGAGAGTGGTTTAGCATGGGGTTGGGCAGTTGTCGTCGGCGGACTGATTCTGTTATCTCCATTCGCAGCATTCTGGGGTTAAATCTGCAAGTACGAATTAGCCCCGTTATGCAGCTCATCAAATCACAGCGCAGGCGATTGACTGTTCTGTTTCCAAGCCCTGGGAGTCACACCTTCGGTTTGCACAAATGTTCGACTGAAGTGAGACTGATCAAAGAAACCACATTCTAGTGCGATCTCTGCAACCAACAATCTTGACGTCTGAAGCAGCTGCTTGCCCCGTAGAATCCTTTGCTCTCGCATCCATTCTTTGGGTGAGACGAGAGTGCTTTTTTTGAACTGACGAGTGAAATGGCTGCGCGACAGCGCACACGCCTGTGCGATAGCTGCCACGGAGATATGTGCGTCCAGGTTATCGAGCATCAGCTGCTTGGCGCGCTGGATCTGCCAGGGTTTCAATTGTCCGGTTTGTTTAGCCGGATCCTTTTGTGAGGACGCGCATGTTTCCTTGTTCATCCTGATTCCTTTTTCCCATTAGCCGGTTGATCAGCTCAATCCAGCGGTCAGTCGATGGGAAAAATCTAACGGAAGGCGCGACGGGATGGGGGCGCAATTTTGCGCTACTGGAGGCGCAAAAATGCACATTCCCGGTCGCGTTCCCGATGCTAGCCTTTGCCTCCCGACAACTCGAATCGACATCATTCGATTCGTCATCTGCAAGGAGAAAGCAATGGCTGCCTCACAACCGCACGGCAAAAACACCGCTTACTGGGGAGTCTCATGGGAGGAGGGCTACGGCTATCCCCAGGCCAGAAAAGTCGGAAACGAGATCTATATCTCGGGTCAGTTCAACCACGATGAGGAGGGTAATCTCGTTGCTCCCGCGCCCCTGAATAGCGAGGGTAAACCCAGCGATTTCTCGTCGATAGGAGAGCAAATGCGCGCCTCCTACGACAATATCGCCAAGCTGCTCGCGCTCTATGGAGCAACCCTTGATGATGTCGTCGAAGAAACGCTGTACGTATTGGATATGGACGCGGCATTCGCCGTCGTAGGTGATGTGCGCAAAGCCGCATATCGCACTGAGCGGCCACAGTGCGCGAGCAATATCATCGGTGTATCCAGGTTGGCTCAACGTTCACAGCTGATTGAAATTGTCTGCAAAGCTGTCATCGGATCTCGCGCCGACTAAGAGACGCTCCCGGTTTCGCCCTGCGCAACCGGGAGATCCAATTGCCCTTCGATCAAAGGCTTTTGATGCGCTACGGCTGCTGCACAAAAAGTCATGAATGCTTTGACTCTCCATGACTTTCGAATGTCCTGATGCGTAAGCAGCCAGAGCTCGTCCTGTAGTTCGCGCACAACTGGCCCTACGCGTGTTAACCCAGGCGTAATGTCTCCCAGCATGCACGGAAGAAAGCCGTAACCAAGTCCTGCCGCAATGGCGACGCTCGCGGCCGCGACGGAGTCCGTACGATAAGAAATACAGTCGGCGCCGATTCTGTCTTCGACGTAGCTTTTGGCCTTCAGTCCACATAATCCTGCGGAATACGACACCCATCGCTGGCCTTCTGCGAAGGGGGTAGTAGTCGCGTGTTTTATGCTGCCATAAGGCGCCCATGCGATCGAAGCGAGCTTGCGCCCGACGAGACTTTCGGCAGGTTTTTTGGTCGCTCTTACCGCTACGTCAGATTCATCGCGGGCGAGACTTAACGTCTCGTTGCCGACCAGCACCTCGATGGCAATTCCTTCATTAAGCGCCTTGAAGTCGGCGATGATCGGCGTGAGGAAATACAAAAGCAGGGAGTCGCTGGTAGTGATCCGAAGCTTTCCCTGTGGCCCTTGACCTGCCCGAGAAACCCGACGTGTAACGCTGACGATATCAAGCTCGACGCGTTCGGCGAGCGCCCTTAACTCGATGCCTTCTGGCGTGAGCATGTACCCAGAGCGACGGTGGTCAAATAGGGCGACCCCAAGTGTCTTTTCCACTTGAGCCACGCGACGCGATACGGTGGATACATTGATCCCCAACCGTTTCGCTGTCGTGGCTCTATTACCGCATTCGCTTAGCGTTTTGATGATTCGCAAGTCGTCCCAAGAAAGCTGACTTACAGCATCGCTTAAATTCTGGGTGACGCCGGTTGGTACGGGCGGAGTGGTTAAAGCTTTTTTTGATGACGGTTTCACGCCAAGCATCCCAAACTTAGATTGCTCATCATACGAAATGGCTGGAGGTGAACCAAGAAATCGCGTGCACAAGCAGACTTTGCCCAAGCATTCTGATTGAACAAGGTGTCAGTCGGTGGGGTGGCGAAGGTCGGATTTTTGCTATTGGCCGATTTCGGCCCAAAGCGGTCATCCTTTGTGCAAGAGGTGTTTGGGATCTGGGCCAGGAAAAATCGATGTTATGAAAGCGGGCATAACGGACGCGCCTATGAAGATGGATGCCATTGGCCGAAGACGTACTCTCGCCAAAATTGGTTTCACTCATAAGCAAACTGATCAATCAACCCCAGACGAGGAACACGTGTGTGGGGCCGCAACAAAGCGCCAGGAGCAATCACAGCGTTTGCGCCAATCTTGCAGCCGTCACCCACCAGCGCTCCGAACTTGCTGACGCCTGTGTCGATCACCTGATCTTCATGGCGGATCCTGATATCAGCCCCGTCCAGTTCGTTACGATAGTTGGCGATGATCGCGCCGGCTTCAATATTTACCGCTTCGCCAATCAATGAATCGCCGACGAAGTTGAAGTGGGCAAGCTTGCTGCCATCGAGCATGAAGGTACTTTTCAGCTCGCAGCTGGGGCCAACGATGCAGTTTCTGCCCAGGTAAACGCCTCCACGGAGGTAAGCGCCCGCTGCTACGAAACAGCCCGCGCCGATGATGATTGCGCCTTTGAGAACGGCGCCTTGCTCGACGATGGCGGTTTCATGAACGGCGCAATTATCGTGGCGCCGGTATCCCGGGCCGAGCGTTTCAAGCAATTCCAGAATCCGGCTCTCGCAATCCTGAACCACCGCCCAAGGGGCAGCGGAGTCCACGCCCAGTAATGGCCATTGAGCGATGTAATCTTCGATTTTTGGCGATTTCATAAGAATCTTCCGAACAAGTGAGAGTGGGGCGTGGGTGGACTGTCGACGACTTGAACGACTCCCTATGCCTGCCAGTCGTACCTGTACAAGCATTTTCAAGGTACGGCGCAATGGATAAGACAATCACCGTGGATCAACTGGCAACCACTGATCTTGGATCAATCAACGAGATATGGCTCGGCGGGACCCATACCCAGTTATGCCTATGGCGTGCTGAACAAGTCTTCACCCACGAAATGCTCAGCGAGGGTACCCATGATCAGAATGTCCGACGCCTGTGCTTGCAGTTAGTTGACCCTGATGATCGAGAAGCAGTGGCACGTGTTGAGGCGGTAGCGCGCGAACGACTCGAAGAAATGGGCAAACAGGGCGAGTTTTACCCGGCCGAGGAGGCGGACACTCGTCAATAGCCGCTGCGCATCTGATGAAAAGCGCTGCTGCTAAGGCAGCGCCTCAAGCGGGCTCCTCAACCCTGCGCACATCCCCCAACGAATCACGCTGCATCGATTGCAGATTCTTTTCGATGGTTTCGCACAGCGCTTCCATTTGAATCTGGTGTTCGCTGTGGCGGAACGGACTCTGCAGATCGGTGCCGATGCGTTCGATGGCCAGCAGCATGAACCCGACCACGGTCGACGCCAGCGGCGTGAACCAGCCGAGGGATTCCACCAGACCTATCGGGACGATCAGGCAGAACAGCGAAATGAACAGCCGTGGAAAATACACGTAAGGGTAGGGCAGCGGGGTATTGGCGATCCGCTCCATGCCGCCTTGGCTGTTGGACAAGTCCACCAGCGTCGACTCAAGCCGCGCCAGACGAATACTGTCCAGATGCCCGGCCTTGTATTCGCGAGCGAGCAAAGTCGCCGAGCCGGTGAGGATATCGTTGGCAAAGTTATTGGTTGTGCCACTGCGGGCGAACTCTTCGGCGGGAATAAACGCCCGCACCTCGTCGGGACAAGGCTGGCCTTGCAGATGCGCGGCAAGGCAATTCACGTAAGCGACGTGGCGGCGCAACAGCGTCGATTTGACCGGGTTCACCTCGCCACCTGCGTCGTCCAGCAGCGTCAGCACCTGCCGGGCAAAGCTGCGGGAATTGTTGATCATCGACCCCCACAGCGTCCGCGCTTCCCACCAGCGGTTGTAAGCGCTGCTGTTGCGAAAACTGATCAACACGATCAACGCCGAACCGAGCAAGGTCAGCGGCATCAACGGCAGGTTCAGCTTGGCGTTGAGAAACAGCATGAAGTCGACAGTGACGGCGATGTCCCAGAGCAGCAACCAGAACAAAGACCAGCCCACGTAACCCAGGGTCTTGATGATCAGACGGTATTTTTTGACGATGGCAGCTTTCAAACGGAAACCTCGTGGCGAGCAGTTTGCTTAAACGCTTAAGCTCGGACGATGCCTGGCAGCGGCAGTTCCCTGGTGGAGCGGTCAGCCGTCAGTCAGTCTGCAAAGTTTGGCCCTGTGCATGGCCAATGCTTTCAAGAAAAATCCTCGTCTCTCGATTCGACCGCAGATAAACCACCCGGCAAGCCGATGGCGCCGTTGTCACGAATTGGCGCATTTTGGCTCGCGAGGTTTTTCTCGTCCGCCACATGAACTTTAGAAACTCCGGCAGGTTCGCCAGCTGTTCGGGGCAGTTTTCCGGCAAGTCGGGCCGAGACTGACCGTGGTTGAGCAGCGTTCTACGCAAGACGCGCAAGAATCGAAGCGGTGGCGAACGATCGATCCAGATCAGCAAATCTGCTCGTGCGACGCGGTTTTCCCAAGAGGTTGAATGGCCACCTTCGAATATCCAGCGCTCGCGCGCCTCGACTTCCAGGCAAAGTCGGGTCTTCTCATCCGGGCTTCGCTCGATCCAGCCTGGCTGCCAATGGATCGTGTCGATATGCACCACCGGCAACCCCGTGCGCTCACCCAGCTTGCGCGCCAACGTACTTTTGCCAGACCCAGGCTGACCAACAATCATCACCCGTTGCATCGAAGCTCCTTCTCGCTCTGCAAGCTGATTTTTTGGGCGGGCGATTCTACGGCAATGCCTGTCTCAGTCAATGACCATTGAACGCTACGCTGGGTTTTGCCGCGCCGCCGACACACTGGCTCGGCGGTCCGCCCGCTCGCCGAGCCGCCATCCCAGCAGCCCCCACAGCAGTGCGCACAACGCGCCGACCAGCGCTGCCATGCCTGCACCTTGGCTGAGGGCGTCCAGCGCGCTTTTCGCCCAGGCACTGATGGCGTCGCCGGCGCGGTAGACCACGGTGTCGATGAAGTTCTTCGCCTTGTACTTGCTTTCGGCATCGAGCGGGGCAAACAGCATCTCTCGGCCTGGGCGCACGAAGGCGTACTCACCGATGCGGCGCACGATCATCAGCGCGGCGATCAGGCCAAAGCCGGGGGCGAAGATCAGCCCGATAAACCCCGCACACATGACCAGCGGCACCATGGCCAACAGCACGCCGACACCGAGCCTTTGGGCGAGGCGTCCGGTGATGAACAGCTGACAGAGCAGGGCGCCCGCCTGCACGACAAAGTCGATGATGCCGAACACGCGCACCTGCGCCTCGCGGTCCGGGAAGTGTTCGGCGACGACGCGTGCCTGCTCGAAGTAAAGGAAGGTGGAGACTGTCGCCAGCAGCACCACAAAGCCGCAGATGCCGAGCAGATAGGATGATTTCAAAACGGCCGTCATACCGCTGAACGGATTGCCCGGCAACGGCCTGCGAGGGCTTTCGCTCGGCGCGGCATCGGGGCGTCCTGCGCCACCCCGTTCACGCCAGCGCATCAGCTGGCGCTTGAACCACATCGCAGCGGCCAGCAGAACAGCGGCCAGCAGCATCAGGCCGGACTCGCCCAGCGGACCGATCAGCAAGGCGCTCAGCGCAGGGCCACTCAGGCCGCCGACGCTGGCGCCCGCCGCGATGAACGCGAACAGACGTTTGGCCTGGGCACTGTCGAAGACATCGGCCATCAGGCTCCAGGCGACCGATACGACAAACAGGTTGTAGACCGATATCCACACGTAAAACACGCGCGCCAGCCACGGGCTTTCCTCGCCGAGGAACAAGACGGCGAACAACAGCAGGTTGGTGCAGAAGAATCCGTATACCCAGTCCACGAAATGCAGGCGCGGCACGCGTGCGCTGAGCCAGGCGAACAGTGGAACGGCCGCCAGCATGACCAGGAAGGTCGCGGTGAACAGCCACTGCAAGTTCTCTACGCCGGCAGTGATGCCCATCGATTCGCGGATCGGACGGAGCATGAAATAGCCGGCGAACAGGCAAACGAACAGCAGAAAACCGTTGAGCGCAGGGCGCAGCTCGTGAGCCTCGGCATTGATGATGGCCCCGGCGCGGTGGGCGAGAAGAGACGTATCCATGTTGCGCTCCTGTGGGAGTGGCGGGGCAACGGCACGGGGCCTGCCCGTGCCGGGCGGTCAGCGGTAGGTGACGCCGGTCAGTCGCTCGGAGAGTTGCCACAGTGTGGCCGAATTCGAGCGATCGGCAGCGGCCGGCGGCATCTTGGCGAAGCCCAGCGGCCCGCGCTTCTCGTTATCACCGGTGGGGCCGTAGTAGGCGCCGCCAACCGCCTCCAGCGCCGTCGCCGCATACAGCGTGGGCAGCGCGCCCTGCGCTGCGGAATGATACAGGTCCCGCTCTACCGCCCATTGTTTGCCGAATTCACTGTCCAGGCCAGGCCCACGAGCGATCAGCTCGGTCACGGCAACGCCGGGGTGCGCGGCGATGCTGCGTATCCCCCAACCGGCGGCATCGCTGCGCTGCTGCAGCTCAATACTCCACTTCAGAACCGCCAGTTTCGATTGGCTGTAGCTGGCGAAAGGGTCGTAACTGCGCTCAGCCTGCAGGTCATCGAAGTTCAGGCTTGCGCGCCCGGCGGCGATGCTCGACAGGCTGACCACCCGAGCATCGTCGCTTTTGCGTAGCAGGGGCATCAGCAGGCCGGTCAAGGCGAAATGCCCCAGATAATTGGTCGCCAGTTGCATCTCGTAGCCATCGGCCGAAACGCCTCGAACAGGCGGCGACATGATCGCGGCATTGTTGATCAGCACGTCGAGCCTCGGCAGGCGCCCTTGCAGACGGTTGGCGAGGTCGCGCACCGATTGCAGATTGGCAAGGTCCAGCGTTTCGAATTGCACGCGCGCCTCGGGCACGGCTTGCTTGATGTTGGCGATCGCCTCGCGGCCGCGCTCGGCGTTGCGTGCGGCGATGATCACCTCGGCACCGGCGCGCGTCAGGGCCAGCGCGTCTTCATAGCCCATGCCGCTGGTTCCCCCGGTCACCAGCACGATGCGGCCTTTCTGGCTGGGCATGTCGTGGGTTGACCAGTCCGGCTTCGGCTCCGTTCGGGAAGTCGCCTGCGCAGCCAGTGTGCCGGCCATCGCGGAAATGGCGAACAGCATTCGGGTGGCCTTGAGAAGGCGTTGGGTCGCGGTATTGCTCGGCGTAGCGGGTGAATGGCTCATCGGGGGATTCTCATTCGCGTGACAGGTTCCCGCTCGGCGGGGCGAGTGAGCAGTATCGGTGTACGAGTGCTCGAGGATAAGTCGGGCATTGGTGGATGGCCCGTACGCTATGGCGTACAGTCAGCCGCCTGCGGAGGAAGCATTCATGCGTAAACCCAACCTTACCGATGTGTCGATATTTGCTGCGGTGGTCGAGGCGGGGGGATTCCGTGCTGCCGCGCAAAAGCGGGGGCTGTCCGCCTCGTCGCTGAGCGATTGCATGCGCCGGCTGGAAAGCGACCTGGGCGTGCGCCTGCTCAACCGAACCACGCGCAGCGTCACGCCGACGGCCGCCGGCGAGCGATTGCTCGAGCGCCTGCGCCCGGCCTTGCAAGAAATCGACGCCGCTTTCAACGATCTCGACGACGACGCTCAGCGCCCGGTCGGCACGCTCAAACTCAATGTGCCAGTGCCGGTGGCACGCTTTCTGTTGCCCGACCTGCTGGCGCGTTTTCTGCGCCTTTATCCAGGGATCAGTGTCGAAGTCGTCATGGACAACGCCTTTGTCGACGTCAACGCTGGCGGCTATGACGCCGGCGTGCGCTATGAAGAGAGCCTGGCCAAGGACATGATCGCCGTGCCCATCGGCCCGCGTCGCCAACGCTTCGTTGCAGCCGCCGCCCCGCGCTATCTGGCTGAACGCGGTACGCCCACTCACCCCGAAGAACTGCCGGGCCATGACCTGCTTGGCCATCGGTTCGAGAGTGGCAAAGTCGGCGTATTCGAGTTCCATCGAGACGGCCGTATCGTGCGTATCCCGCCTCAGGGGCAACTGCTGACGTCGTCGCACGATCTGAAAATTCGCTCGGCCATCAATGGACTGGGCATCGTCTATACCTTCGAGGATTTTCTACGCGAGCCGCTCTCCGATGGTCGACTGGTGCCGATTCTCGAGGACTGGTGGCAGGCCTTCGACGGTCCGTTTCTTTACTACCACGGCCGCCGTCACATGCCTTCGCCGCTGAGGGCGTTTGTGGATTTTTTGCGGGGGGAAGGGCAGCCGGCAGAGAACTCAGGCGTTGTCAGCACCGTGTCGTAAGGCCTGCACCAATCGTTGGACGACGTGGGCTTCAACGGCACCTTCATTGGCTCCCATCTCGAAACCCGCGCAACAGGCTGATGCGTTGCCATCGCAGACTCGGTAAACGGCAATGACGCTGCCGGGTCCGCAACCTGTGTGTCCGCTCAGGATCAATCCGCCCTCAATCGAACCCTGCATCAAACCAAGGCCGTACCCCGGAGCGATCCATGGGCGTCCTGGAATCGGGCCGCCCAAGGGTTTTGCTGTCTGCATTGCCTGGAGCAACGTCGAGGGAAGGAGTTGGCCGGCGAGGAGTCGATCCAGCAATAACGCTGCTTGGGAGAGGGGACCAATCAGCAAGCCGTGATAAACCCAGGCGGGGTCGTAGTTCAACGTATTTCCACCTTGGCATTCCTTCAAATCGGCCCGCGTTTTAGCAAAGCGAACGCTAGAAAGGCCTAAGGGGGTCAAAACGCGTCGGCGGATGGCCTCTTCAAGCGTCAGCTCAGTGAGCTGTTCAATGAGTCTCACGACGAAAAGGTAACCAACATTCGAGTAACGCCATCCGGTGCCAGGGCGGTATCGAAGTCGCGCACCCTCAAGACGTTGCATCATTTCAATCACCGGCCATGCGTCCTCATTGCCAGCGACGGCGTCGTGATACTCAGCCAGCTCGCCATAATCGGCGAGGCCTGACTCATGCCGCAGCAACTGACGCAGCGTAAAAGGCTGGTTGAGAACTGGCTCGTCCAGTTCGATCAGACCGTCACGTACCAACGAAAGGGCGGTCGCTGCCAACACTGTTTTGGTAAAGCTCCACCATGGGGCTATGGGGGCTGGACGGTCGAACTCGTGAGCCTGGCCATTCATTACAAGTAAGCTGGGCATTGGCTTTCCTGGGGTTTTTGACGAAGCGAGGGCTCGACACGATAGCTTGTCTGGACGGGTTATGGGGCTGTCGGGGTTTTTTGATTTTCCAGGATCTTCACCGTTATCCATTTGCATTGCCTGCCAGCAAGGTGCGCATTGCGACGGGCAGCAATCGGCCAAAAGCGGACGCTCAACGCACTTTTTTCCAACCCAAAGCGGTCGTCATCATGTTCAAGTATTATTGCGCCGATGCTCGGACTGTTCATAGGTAGGTTGATGCATGGCCAGAAGCGTTAGGCTTCAACAGAAACTTCATTCAAAGTATCTCGTTGAGGTAGCGGGAGAGGTGGTGCTTGATGACTGCCTTGTTGAAAAGCTATGGGCGCTCAACAGAGGTGACAGGTTTGAGTTGAATTCACGCTCCTTCGGTATTGGACCTGTTCAAAAATACCGCTTGGAATACGCGATAACGAGAGGCCCCATTCCTGGGCATTGGCTCTACAAAGAATTTGACCCAAAGGAACTGACATTATTTTTTACGGCAAAAGACTTTGCCGGCATTTGCCATGGCTGGACCTTGTTTGACGAGTGACCATTCACGGTTCGCTGCCTGGGAGGCAGCTTCTGGCCAATAGCCGTGATTAAGCGACCAGCGTAATCTTTCGGCCTTCTCGCACAATTGAGGCAAGCAACAGATGACGGAACAGCTTTGCGTTGTATTCATTCCGGCGCTTTCGGTGGCTTTGCAAAGCGCCGAAACGAACAAAGGCTCCCCACTTACAGAGTCCGAGGCACTCAAAATTCGTGATCACGCGACGTGTGTTGCAGTTCCATTCGACGTCGCCCTGGATATGGAGAACGAACGTGGGTTCCGGGACTTAGTCGCCGAGGACTGCTGGAATGAATGGCAACGACTACGGCTCTCAATGAAGAAATGCCCCCTCTGAATTGCACCCGTACTCAGTCATAAGATGCAGTCTTCACCTGCCCATTGCTGCTGAAATGAGAGGCAGCTATTGGCCGAAAGCCGACATTCGGTGACATCTCTATCTGCATCATCTTGCACCGTGTTCCGGGCAGATCCTCCAGTCGATCCTGGCGGGCTTATCTATTCAAGATCTCCCGCTTCAAGCGGAATTCGCCTGATAACGTCGTCATAAGGCACCAGGTCCAGAAAGGCAGTGACCTCGACTGCCTGCAAATTTTGCATGCGCATGATCCACACGTAGCTGTTGCGATAAGGCGCGCCGTCAGCTGCGGTGGCGGTGCCGTCCCAGTGCACGACGACGTCGTCGCCTTCAGCCCAGATATCCGTCACCGTCGGGCGAACGGGCGAGGCGAGCCGTTTTGCGAAGGGTTGGACTGCGCGTTTCAGGAAGTCATCTCGGCCGCGATAAGTACCCGCCGAAGGGCTGGTCCCCTTGATTGTCCAGATCACATTGGGAGCCAGCACATCTGTGAAGAACGTCCGGCCGCCTTGAGCCCACTGGTTGAACGCTTGCGCAATGAATTGGCGATTGCGTTCCGTAGTTGGTTCGCTGGCCATGGCGGGCGCCGGCCCTGTAATGAGTGTGGTGAAGACCAGTGCTAGCGCTGTAGAGAGGCGTTGAACAAGCGTCATTTCCTGTGCTCCTTAATCTGTTCGATGAGCCCCGTCGAGTTGGATGGGCCGTTGTTGTTATCTGTAAGCCGCTAGTTGCGTTCCCTCACGCCGTTGCTCTATATGGGGCTTTGGCAAAGAATCGGCGCGGGTGTGGCCGGCAGTACCTCTGGGCTTCATCTGAAGTGTGACTTATGAGCGGAGGAGGGCTGTTGCAGGATCGTCCTGATTTCTTGCTTGATCATCCGATACCAGTTGTTCAACCGCCGCATGCCCTCGTTATGGAGTTGCGTTTGAGTTCCCTGTCCAAGCTTGTCGATATCATTGGTCGTCACGCCCAGAATGACGGCATTCACAGCACCGCGATTCCGGGTGTCAGCCTGATTCGTTCGGCTTCGCCCACGATGCCTATGCCGGTGGTGTATGAGCCGACACTTTGCCTAGTGGCTCAGGGACGAAAACAAGCGATGCTGGGCACTACCGCCTATGTTTACGATCCGGCCAAATACCTGATTGCATCGGTAGACCTTCCGGTGATGGGCTCGGTCATCGAGGCGAGTGAGGCTGTTCCCTATCTGTGCCTGGCGCTGGATCTCGATACCGCTGTATTGAGTGAACTTGCGCTGCGCCATCCGCTAAGAGAAGAGAGCGTCAGTGCACCGCCGGCAGGCATTACGCTCAACGATACGACTCCAGAACTGCTGGATGCTGCGGTTCGGCTGGCCGGGCTGCTCGACAGGCCACGGGATATCGAAGCGCTCGCTCCGCTGGTGATTCGCGAAATGCTTTATCGCCTTCTCACCGAAAACGGCAACAGCATCATCAGGCAGATGGCACAAGCAGACAGCCGCTTGAACCAGATTGCCAAGGCCATTGCCTGGCTGCGCAGCCACTACAACGAAGCGTGTCGGATAGGAGACCTTGTCGATATCGCCGGCATGAGCCGTTCTTCTTTTCATGCGCATTTCAAGGCGATCACCTCGATGAGCCCGCTGGAATTTCGCAACCAGTTGCGGCTACAGGAAGCACGTCGGCTGATGGTCACCGAAGCGGTCGATGCCGCAGAGGCGGGATATGCAGTCGGTTACGAAAGTCCCTCGCAGTTCAGCCGAGACTACGCCCGTCTGTTCGGCATGCCACCGGCGAAAGACGCCTGGCGGCTGCGCACGGACATTTGTGGAATTTGAATCCAGCGCTTTTCGTCGCGCAGAAAAAAACGAGGCCGCATTTGCGGCCTCGTTTTCAATGTGTTCCGGACTACTGTTTGACGCTCAGGTAATCGCCGGTCGTATTCAGCGAGATGGTCACGTCCTTGTTGCTGCGGTTACGCCAGAACCAGCCATGGGTGCCGTCAAATAACGCGGTGAATTCACCTTTATTGCTTTTGACCTGCTTGCCCTTGTTGTAGCTGTGGAAGTAACCCTTTTCGCCGTTGTAGGGCTCGCCGTGAGTGTCGTAATTCACCAGCCCGCCAGTGGCTGTCCATTCATAACTGACAGTCTTGCCTTTCAGCATTTCCAGTTTGATTTCCGTCCCTTCGCCAGGTTTGAGCGTTACGCTCATCTGATTGGACTTCAGGGCCGGGGAGGGTGCCGTTACTGGCTGAGCGACAGGCTTCTGAACGGGCTGGACTTGCGCAACTTGCTGCACCGGAGCTGGAGCAGCAGTTGGAGTTGGAGTCGGAGCTGGAGCGGCTGCTTGAGGCGGCGCGGCATCTGCCAGCGCTTCCTGAGCAAGGATGATTTTCAGCTCGCCCATCTGGGTAAGCCCCAGTGTTCGGCCTACACCTGTAGGATCAATGGCGTATTCAGACGGCATGACAACGGTCACCAAAAGGCCGGCGGCGACCAGTATCGCGATGACGGTCGAGCGCAGCAGTTTGCGGGTGCTTGGCAATTCGTTAACAGTTGGAAGCGGAGTATTGAACATGGTCAGAATTCCTTAGGCGGAGACAAACAGGCCGGTGATCTGGTAACCGATCAAGAGGAAACCGGCACTCATCATGGCGACGTTGGCGGTATACGCGTGGCGCCAGAAACTGCCGGTGCGCCGCCAATACCCCATCAAAATCAGAATCGCGCTGAGGGCCAGCAATTGGCCGATCTCGACACCAACGTTGAAGGCGATCAGGTTCGGAATCAGACCGTCTGGTGAGATCTCGTATTCCTGAATCTTGGTCGCCAGACCAAAACCGTGGAGCAAGCCGAAGATCAGCGTGGCCACTTTGGTATTGGGCTGGAAACCAAACCAGCGCTGGAATGCGCCGAGGTTATCGAGTGCCTTGTAAACCACCGAGAAACCGATGATGGCGTCGATGATGTAAGAGCTGATGCTGACCTCGGTCAGCACGCCCAGCAGCAACGTGACCGAGTGGCCTACGGCGAACAGCGTGACGTAGAGGCCAACGTCTTTCAGGCGGTAGAGGAAGAAGATCACCCCGAACAGAAACAGCAGGTGGTCATATCCCGTCATCATGTGTTTGGCGCCCATGTAGATGAACGGCAACAACATGACGCCGGTGCTTTCCTGAATGAAACCCTTGTCACCTTCAGCGACCGCATGCGCCATTGCTTCGGGCATACCGAAAAAAAGCGCGGCTAAAAATACAAACAATAGTAATAGCGGGCGATGCGCGGGCGCAGCGAATACGCCAACACCGCTCATTGAGTGCGAATGCATGAATTAATCCTACGTTGCAATGATCGTGGGCCGCATGGCGGCCATGGTCAGGATGCGAACGAAGGACGTGGCGGGCGCTCGATCAGGAATATCGGCGGGGGAGGAACAGCATGCCGAAGTGCATCGACGCGCATCGATGGCATTGGCGAGGTCGCCAGCATCAACGCGGCTGTGAGTTGCGGCGTTTCGTGCTGATGATCAGGAGTCAGTGGCGAGTGATAGTGTTCTGAAAGAATTGAGTGGCCGGATGAAACCTCTTCGCCATGGGAGTGATGGGCGTCTTGAGTGATCTCCCACGCTGGCTGTTGCGATGGCACCGACAACGAATAGGTATGCCCGGCCCAAGCCATGAACATGGCGAGTGCAAGCGCGATTACCACCGTCGTTGTCAGTGTCCTGTTGAACATGGGATTCGGTTTTCGGCCTGTTTAATGGGGCTTTCTCATGTTTGACCGTATCCCCTTGGGGGGGATAGGATGCGAGCATAATTCATCGAAGCCCGGGCCTCAAGTCATGAGTGAGCAAGAACACAGCCATCCCCACACCCACCAAAGTCATGAGGCGATCATCAAACGCCTCAAACGGGCGGACGGGCATTTGCGCGGCATCATCACCATGATCGAAGAAGGGCGTCAGTGCGTGGATATCGCCCAGCAGCTTCATGCGGTCGAGAAAGCGATCTGCCAGGCCAAACGAACACTCATCCAGGATCACATCGACCACTGCCTCGAAGATACCGTTTCGGCCCTGGGCAATGGCGAGCGCGCACCGCTGGAAGCTTTCAAACAAATCACCAAGTACCTTTAGGTCTGACATGCCCGATTTCGCTGAACTGTTGCAGCAAGGCGGGGCTCGCGCCTGGCTGTATTTCCCGAGCGCGATTCTGCTCGGTGCCTTGCATGGCCTGGAGCCCGGTCATTCGAAAACCATGATGGCGGCCTTCATCGTGGCCATCCGTGGCTCGGTCAAACAGGCTGTTTTGTTGGGGTTGGCCGCAACGCTTTCGCACACCGCCGTGGTGTGGCTGGTCGCCATCGGCGGCATGTACCTGGGCAAAGGTCTGGACGCTGAAACCACTGAGCCGTATTTCCAGCTTGCTTCCTCTGCACTGATCATCGCGATTGCGTTGTGGATGCTGTGGCGTACCTGGCGCGGTGAGCAGATGTTCAAGTTCGAGCAAGGTGATGATCATCATCACGACGAGCACGAGCATGGCCATCATGATGAGACCCACCAGATCGATACCGGTCATGGCCGTGTTGAACTGTCGATCTTCGAAGAGGGCATGCCACCGCACTGGCGCCTGAAGACCCTGAGCGGACACGCCTGGGCAGCCTCGGATGTTCGCCTGACCACGACGCGTCCGGACGGCAGCAGCCAGTCATTCGCGTTCGTCGAGCGTGAAGGTTTTCTGCAGTCGACGATCGATATTCCGGAGCCGCACGAGTTCAGCGCTCGCTTGAGCCTTGGACATGCCGGGCATTCGCATGATTACGATCTGACGTTCCAGGAGCATGATCACGGGCATGCGCATTCCGAGCTGGAAGGCCTGGAGCTGTCGATCGATGGCTATCAGGATGCGCACGAACGTGCTCATGCCAACGACATCCGTAAACGCTTCACCAACCGTGAAGTGACCACGGGTCAGATCGTCATGTTCGGGCTGACTGGCGGCCTGATTCCCTGTCCGGCTGCCATCACTGTCCTGTTGCTGTGCCTGCAAGTGAAAGAAGTCGCGCTCGGCGGCATGCTCGTTCTGTGTTTCAGCATCGGCCTGGCGCTGACTTTGGTCACTGTCGGTGCCGCTGCGGCCATCGGTGCCAGACAGGCTTCCAATCGCTGGCCGTGGCTGGGAACCGTGGCGCGCCGCGCTCCTTACCTGTCCAGCGTGCTGATCATTGGCGTTGGCCTGTATGTCGGCTTTCATGGCTGGATTGGCCTGAGCGCATAAGGCGGGAGTGTTGGTGCTTTTCGTTGCGGCACTCAGTGCCGCCACCTGCCACCATAACCAGCCCGACAAACGACGTCGTTTGGCTGATGTTCGCGCCCAGTGACCCAGCCATCGCAAGCAATCGACCTTTGATCGAATCCTCGGAGAAGTCGCTTGCTCAATGAAGGCACCTGGCCATACGCTGCTCCGCGTGAGACATCTCACAAAGAATAACAACACGAGCATGGAGCAAGCCCTGATGAAACTGTCCGCCATTCTGATTGCCGCACTATTATCGATTACATCCGTTGCTGCCTTTGCGCACAGCGGTGGCACTGACTCGAAGGGTTGCCATCGCAACCACAAGACCAACGACTACCACTGCCACTAAACGGCAAGAGCCCAGCGCAAGGCTGGGCTCTTGTGATGAGCGCGGTGGGGGGCGGGACATAAGCGCACGCCCGACCTTCATCGCTTGTATTTGAAACTCTGCACCTCACCGGTAACAGGGCATTTTCGTTTACTCCACCGGCACGACATTATCCAACGCCTGATTGACCGCCAGCTCGCCGAGCATCACTACCTGCGCAATACCTTGCAGTGTCTTGCGCGCAGATCCTTCAACCATCCCGATCACATCACTCAACATCACCGAGGCCGAGCCCAGCGATTCGCTGGCGTTGACCAGCAGTTCTTCGGTGGCGATTTTCGGGTTGGCGAGGAACATGCTGCTGGTCTGGTAGGGCGTGGTATTGAGGGTGTCGGTGGGTTTGAGGTAGTGGTCGAGGGCGCGGTCGGCGGCTTTGTGGAGTTTTTTTGAGTCGAGGGATTCGTAGGGGGAGGTTGCGTCTGACTGTGGCGGGTTGGGCGTGACTTTGAACATGGTGAAGCTCCATATGTGACCAAGGGAGCCATCACTCTCGCTACCAAACGAAGGGTGGTGGCCATACGAAGGTTGGTAGACCGGCCCACATGGAAAAACCGGCGCGCTCGAAAACGCCCTGCGCATGGCCACCATAAAACCGATGCGAAAGCATCTGCATAGGATGACGTTATGCGCCATGTGGAAAGCGGGCTACCAAACCCGATCACTGTTTTTCAGTGACCGGCCAACGATAGAACCCCGGCCCGAGGCGCACAAGCCGGCGGATTCTGGCGTAGTCGTAGGCAATGGCGCAAGGCGTTGTAGTTTGCTGGAGCAGTCTGGATATCGGTTTTAAACGAGGTGTTTAGGGAATTGGTTTTGGCTGAGGTTTTGTGTTGATCGGGCTGGGGTCTTCGCGAGCAGGCTCGCTCCCACAGGTGTCGAGTTGGCAATGTTTATAGCGTCGTGCCAATCGGGCCGTCACAGATTTTGAACTTTGCTTTCGGCGCCATTTCCATTGTTTGAGGTGACAACCCTCCAGCTCCTCCACACCCGAACCAAGGAATGACCGTGACGGCTCCCACTCATAAACCTGCTCTGCGCCGGGCAATCACTTTCCCGATGCTGTTTCTGTTTATTCTCGGCGATGTACTCGGCGCGGGTGTTTACGCACTCGCCGGAACGATCGCGGGGGAGGTGGGCGGCGCGATTTGGGTGCCGCTACTGATCGCGTTGTTCTTCGCCATGTTGACGGCAGGTTCCTACGCGGAGCTGGTGACCAAATATCCCCACGCCGGCGCGGCTTCGGTGTTCGCGGAAAAGGCGTTCAAGTCGCCGCTCATTTCCTTCCTCGTCGGTTTCTGCATGCTGGCGGCTGCGGTCACCAGCGCTGCGGGTTTGTCGCTGGCGTTTGCCGGTGATTACCTCAACGCCTTCGTCGACGTATCGCCGCAGATTGCCGCCCTGGTGTTTCTTCTGGCTATCGGCCTGCTCAACGCGCGGGGGATCAAGGAGTCGCTTGGGGCAAACCTGGTGATGACCGTGATTGAACTGTCCGGGTTGATTCTGGTGATCGTGGCTGCGGTCTGGTATTTCCGCACAGGCGATGCGGACCTGGGGCGGACGCTCACGTTCAAACCGGGCGTCAGTCCCGTGCTGGCGGTGCTGGGGGCGGCATTGTTGGCGTTCTATTCCTTCGTAGGCTTCGAAACCTCGGCCAATCTTGCGGAGGAAATCAAAGACGTGCGCAAGGTCTACCCGCGTGCCTTGTTCGCGGCTTTGCTCACCGCTGGCGTGGTTTACATGGCGGTTGGCGTGGCAGCTTCTTCGGTGTTGCCTACCGAGAAGTTGGTGGCAACGTCGGCGCCTTTGCTCGAAGTTGTCCGCGCATCGACCCTCGCAATCCCGCCGGCGCTGTTCTCTTTTATTGCGCTGATCGCTGTGGCCAACGGTGCGTTGTTAACCATGATCATGGCCAGCCGATTGACCTATGGCATGGCGAATCTGGGGCTGTTGCCGGGTGTTTTGGGTGCGGTGCTGCCTGAACGAAAAACTCCGTGGGCTGCCATTGTCGCAACGACCTTGGTCGCTATTGCCCTGACACTCACAGGCACGCTGGCAACGCTGGCAGAGACGGTGGTGTTGCTGTTGCTGTTCGTTTTTCTGAGTACCAATGTGGCGGTGCTGGTTCTTCGTCGTGACAGGGTAGAGGAGGACCATTTTCGCGTGCCGACCTTTGTCCCGGTGCTTGCGATCGTGTCGTGTCTGGTGCTGCTCAGTCAGCAGGGGTGGGAGACGTGGTTGCGGGCGGGGGCGCTGATCATTGTCGGGATGTTGCTGCATGGCTTTTCTCGTATCAATTTTTCTGCGATCAGTAAGGCCGGGTAGTGCAGCAGCTTGGGGAATTGGTGTTGTTTGGGCGGGCGTATTCGCGAGCAGGCTCGCTCCCACAGTGGATGGGTGGTGTTTTTCAGAATGAGTCACACGTTGTCAGTCGGCGGGCGGGTGAGTAAGCTGCCGATATGAATCAGTCCTCAATTTCCCCATCCTTCCCCGGCCCGCGTGGTCCCGTTGATCACGACATTCGTGATCAGATTGTCGCGGCGGCCAACGAGCATTTCAGCCAGTACGGCTATGCCAAAACCACGGTGTCCGATCTGGCCAAGGCCATCGGTTTCTCCAAGGCGTACATCTACAAATTCTTCGACTCCAAACAGGCGATTGGCGAAGCCATCTGCGCGAACTGTCTAGGGCAGATCGTTGCGGCGGTCGAGCAAGCGATCAACGAAGAAGACCTGACGCCCACCGAGCGTTTCCGCCGACTGGTAAAAACCGTGATCGCTACGGGTGTGAACCTGTTCTTCAACGACCGCAAGCTCTACGACATTGCCGCGTTTGCAGCGGGTGAGAACTGGCCGAGTGCGCAGCGTTACGATGCGCAGATCAAGCGTTTCATCACCGACATTGTCCGTGAAGGGCGCGAGGCCGGTGAGTTCGAGCGCAGGACGCCGCTGGATGAAACCGTCGAATCGATCCATTTGGCGCTTCGACCCTTCGTCAATCCACTGATGCTGCAACACAACCTCGATTTCATCGAAGTGGCGCCCACGCTGACTTCGAACCTCATCTTGCGCAGCTTGATGCCTTGACCCTCTGCTGATCCGAATACTCGGATCAGTTGCCCCAACCCCATCCTGTTCCTGACGCAACTACATTTCCGCTGTTCTGTTTGTGACTCTTGACTGGTATGGTCACTAGGGCAACATGGCCGCCGCAGTTTGGTTATTTCAGTGCTGCTTACTGGGTTCTCGGTTGATCAGCCTCCCGCGAACAACACCAATCGCGGGCCGCGTATTCAGCGTCGAGATCAACGACACCTCGGCGGGCAAGGGTTCGTACAGCGCGAAATACAAGAACAGCGCCAGCGGGCTCGGTACTTCTGTCAGCTATCGCTTCTGATTCAGCGCTGAAAATCGGGCCGATGACTCTGTGACTGTTGACGACATTGGTCACAAGACTGAGAATATGATGATCATCCTATTTTCAGTGAAGGAATTCCATGCGCCGGCTCCGACCTTTCCCCCTCGCGGTATGTTTGTTGCCCTTGGCCCTGACGGCGTGCGGGGATTCCTCCAGCGCAAAAGATCCACGTACCTTGGCGCCGATTGTCAGATCGGCGGCGGTGCAACTGGCAGAAAATGGATCTCGATCATTCACCGGCGTCGTCGCTGCGCGCACCCAGGGCGATCTGGGCTTTCGCGTTTCGGGCAAGGTGCTCGAGCGTCTGGTTGATACCGGCCAGACGGTCAAGCGCGGCCAGCCACTGATGCGCCTCGACCCGATCGACCTCGGCCTGCAGGCGCGAGCCCAGCAAGAAGCGGTGAGCGCCGCTCGCGCCCGAGCCATACAGACTGCCGGTGACGAAGCGCGCAATCGCAAACTTGTCGCCGCCGGCGCTATTTCGGCATCGGCCTACGATCAGTTCAAAGCCGCCGCTGACACCGCCAGGGCGCAGCTCAATGCTGCTGTGGCGCAAGCGGACGTAGCGCGCAACGCCTCGGGCTACGCGGTTCTGGTGGCGGACGCTGATGGCGTGGTAGTGGAAACCCTCGCCGAGCCGGGGCAAGTCGTCAGCCCGGGACAACCGGTGGTGCGGCTGGCGCGGGCCGGTCAGCGGGAGGCCATCGTCCATCTGCCCGAGACCTTGCGCCCCGCGCCGGGCTCAACCGCTCAGGCAAAACTGTATGGCGATACGTCGGCTGCCGTGAGCGCAAAATTGCGTCTGCTTTCCGATTCGGCTGACAGCACAACTCGTACTTTTGAGGCGCGCTATGTGCTCGAAGGCAGTTTGGCCAATGCGCCAATCGGCTCGACGGTCACCGTCGAAATTGCCCAGGGTTCTTCGCCAGATCAGGCGCTGAAAGTGCCCGTCGCCGCGATCTATAACCCGGGCAAAGGCCCCGGCGTGTGGGTCATCGCCGGCACACCGGCGACAGTGAGCTGGCGCCCGGTCGAGGTGCTGGGCTTGAGCGATGATTCGGCCCGTGTCGCTGGCCAGCTCAACGTCGGTGAACCGATTGTTGCGCTGGGCGCGCATCTGCTGCGCGATGGCGAAGAAGTGCGCTTGCTTGCCCACGACGATGGCCAGATTGCCGGGAGTCGTCCATGAGCGAGGGCCGGTTCAACCTTTCCGCTATCGCCGTGCGCCAACGTGCGATCACGGTGTTTCTGATTTTTCTCATCGCCGTTGCTGGCGTCCTGTCGTTCTTCAAATTGGGCCGGGCGGAAGATCCGCCGTTCACGGTCAAGCAGCTGACCGTCATCGCCGCGTGGCCGGGAGCGACCGCGCAAGAGATGCAGGATCAGGTCGCCGAACCCCTCGAAAAACGTTTGCAGGAATTGAAGTGGTACGACCGCTCGGAAACCTACACGCGTCCGGGACTGGCATTCACCATGGTTTCGTTGCTCGACAGCACACCGCCATCGCAGGTGCAGGAAGAGTTTTATCAGGCACGGAAAAAGCTCGACGACGAAGCAATCAAGCTGCCGGCGGGTGTCATCGGGCCGATGGTCAACGACGAGTTCTCCGACGTGACCTTCGCGCTGTTCGCCTTGAAAGCCAAGGGCGAGCCGCAGCGCTTGCTGGTACGCGATGCGGAGACGTTACGCCAGCGCCTGTTGCACGTGCCGGGGGTGAAAAAGGTCAACATCATCGGCGAGCAGGCCGAGCGGATATTCGTTTCGTTTTCCCATGATCGGCTGGCGACGCTGGGCTTGTCGCCGCAGGACATCTTCGCCGCGCTGAACAATCAAAACGTGCTGAGCCCCGCCGGGTCGGTCGAAACCAAAGGGCCGGAGGTTTTTCTGCGCGTCGATGGCGCGTTCGACACGCTGCAGAAAATCCGTGACACGCCTGTTGTCGCTCAGGGCCGAACACTCAAGCTGTCTGACGTGGCCACGGTCGAGCGCGGCTACGAAGACCCGGCAACCTTTCTGGTGCGCAACGACGGCGAAGAAGCGTTATTGCTCGGCGTGATCATGCGCGAGGGCTGGAACGGTCTCGATCTGGGCAAGGCGCTGGATGCCGAGACAGTCAGGATCAACGGGGAAATGCCGTTGGGCATGACGCTGTCGAAAGTCACCGATCAGGCGGTGAATATCGACTCGGCCGTCGGCGAGTTCATGGTCAAGTTCTTTGTCGCGCTGCTGGTAGTCATGCTGGTGTGCTTTCTCAGCATGGGCTGGCGCGTCGGCGTGGTCGTTGCAGCGGCGGTGCCGTTGACCCTGGCGATCGTGTTTGTGGTGATGGCGGCCACTGGCAAGAACTTTGACCGGATCACCTTGGGCTCGCTGATTCTGGCGCTCGGCTTGCTGGTCGATGACGCGATCATTGCCATTGAAATGATGGTAGTGAAGATGGAGGAGGGCTACGACCGCATCAAGGCCTCCGCTTATGCCTGGAGCCACACGGCAGCGCCAATGCTGGCCGGTACGCTGGTGACGGCGATTGGCTTTTTGCCCAACGGCTTCGCGCAATCAACGGCAGGCGAATACACCAGCAACATGTTCTGGATTGTCGGCATCGCGCTCATTGCTTCGTGGGTTGTCGCCGTGGCTTTTACGCCGTACCTGGGCGTGAATCTGTTGCCGGATATCAAGAAAGTCGAAGGCGGGCACGCGGCAATCTACGACACGCCGCGCTACAACCGTTTCCGGCGTGTTCTGGCATGGGTGATCACGCGCAAATGGCTGGTGGCCGGTGCGGTGGTCGCGCTGTTTGCCGTTGCGATTCCGGGCATGGGGCTGGTGAAGAAGCAGTTCTTTCCGACCTCGGACCGCCCCGAAGTGATGATCGAAGTGCAGATGCCCTACGGCACGTCCATCGAGCAGACCAGCGCTGCGGCGGCCAAAGTCGAAGCCTGGCTGCACAAGCAGGATGAAGCAAAAATCGTCACCGCCTATATCGGCCAGGGTGCGCCACGGTTTTTCCTGGCCATGGCGCCGGAGTTGCCGGACCCATCCTTCGCCAAAATCGTCGTGCTGACCGACAACCAGGACGCTCGCGAAACCCTCAAGTTGCGTTTGCGCGAAGCGGTCGCCGAAGGGCTTGCTCCAGAGGCGCGCGTTCGGGCGACGCAGATCGTATTCGGCCCGTATTCGCCATTTCCGGTGGCCTACCGGGTGATGGGGCCTGATCCGGCGAAATTGCGCGACATCGCCGAGCAGGTCAGGGCGGTGATGCAGAACAGCCCGATGATGAGAACCGTCAACACTGACTGGGGGCCGCTGACGCCGACGTTGCATTTCAATCTAAATCAGGACCGCTTGCAGGCGGTGGGGCTGACGTCCAGCGCAGTCGCCCAGCAGTTGCAGTTTCTGCTCAGCGGCGTGCCGATCACGGCTGTGCGCGAAGACATCCGTTCCGTGCAGGTCGTTGGCCGTGCGGCGGGCAATATCCGCCTGGACCCGGCACAGATCGAAGGCTTCACCCTGGTCGGTGCGGCGGGGCAGCGCATCCCGCTGTCGCAGATCGGCCAGGTCGAAGTGCGCATGGAAGACCCGATCCTGCGCCGCCGCGATCGCACGCCGACCATCACCGTCCGTGGCGACATCGCCGAAGGTTTGCAGCCACCGGACGTTTCCGGCGCGATCATCCAGCAGTTGCAGCCGATCATCGAAAACCTGCCTTCCGGCTACCGGATTGAACAGGCGGGCGCCATCGAAGAATCCGGCAAGGCCGGCAAAGCGATTCTGCCGTTGCTGCCGATCATGATCGCCATGACGCTGCTCATCATCATCGTCCAGGTACGCTCGATCTCAGCGATGATCATGGTATTCCTGACCTCGCCGTTAGGCCTGGTCGGTGTGGTGCCGACGCTGCTGATCTTCAACCAGCCATTCGGTATCAATGCGCTGGTCGGGTTGATCGCGCTGTCGGGGATTCTGATGCGCAACACGCTGATTTTGATCGGGCAGATTCATCACAATGAGCAGGAAGGGCTGGCACCGTTCCATGCCGTGGTTGAAGCGACAGTGCAACGGGCGCGGCCGGTATTGTTGACCGCGCTGGCGGCGATTCTCGCGTTCATTCCGCTGACCCACTCGGTGTTCTGGGGTACGCTGGCGTACACGCTAATCGGCGGCACGTTTGTTGGCACCATCATCACGCTGGTGTTTCTGCCGGCGATGTATGCGATCTGGTTCAGGATTCGGCCTGAAAACAGGGGGCAGGTTCAACCCTCGCGTTCGGTATAAGGTCAAGTTTGAAAGAGGCCCGTCAATGACGGGCCTTTTGCTATCCGCGACTAACCCTCTCTCTTGGCTATTGGAGATTTTCAAGTGTGCGGAGTTGACCCTCGTAATTAACCAGGTCCGCCGCTTATACAGGATGTGATTAATAAGCATCACAGTTGTTTGCGAATTTTGCGGATCAGATTTTCCCATCATTGAAAGAATGCGTTTTGCTGTGGCTAACTTGCTGAAATATAAGTGCGAAAATTCATTTATATCTGTTTGAAATAATGCGCCTGATGTTTTGCGCGACTTTCTCTTAAGAAAAACAGTTTTCATTGGCAAACAAGCTGTTAGCTGGTCATTTATTTTTTAAATTGACGCAGCGTAGATGGCGGGGCTAGTTTTTTCTCCAACTTGCTGCGCTGCTTTGTGCGTTATTGCGTATCGCACGATTGAATCTTGTTTGAACGCCATGGCGAATTTCATTTGCCTGGGTATTGGACTTTGTTCGCTCTAAACTTTTTAAAGGGAGAGTCAGTCGTCATGGATTGTTTAAAGGAAACACGAGTCGGCAATGTGCTGTCGGGATGGAATCACTTGTCGGTAGTCGGGCCGATAAATTTGCAGAATACCGCCGGCGCGCGGGTTCAGCTGTCATCGGGCGAATGGCGCGATGATTATATTATGGGCTGGGGATCCTGCCTGTTGGGGCACGATAGTCCGGTCATCAAAAACTCTATTCTCAAGGCACTGGAGCGGGGCTTTCTTCAGCAGTATGAGACCGATGAACATCGTCTGTTGAGTGAGCGGTTCTGTGCGGTCGTTCCCTGCGCCGAAAAGTTGCGGCTGGTCAACTCCGGACTGGAAGCGACCATGTATGCGACGCGTATCGCCCGTGCCGTTACCGGTCGACGCATCATCATCAAGTTCGAAGGGCATTTTCATGGGCTTAATGACTCTTTGACCTGGAACGTGGACTCTTCACCGCGCTCTGGCGCGTTATTGGCGGGAAGAGAACTGGAACGTTTATCGGGCACTGTGGGAATTCCTGACGAATTCGGCAACTTGACGGTTTCGGTTTCATGGAATGATCTGGAAGCGCTGGAAAACGCTTTTGAAAAATACAAGGACGATGTGGCAGGGGTGATCCTGGAACCTGTTGCATTGAATATCGGATGCATTAGACCGGATGAAGGTTTTCTGCAAAATGTGCGTGCGCTGACCAGCCGTAAGGGTGCGCTGCTGATCTTCGATGAAGTGCTCACCGGTTTCCGCGCAAACATTGGTGGTGCGCAAAAGGACTTCGGTGTCGTACCCGACATCGCCGCCTTCGGCAAGGCGTTCGGCTGCGGCATGCCGATCGCGGGTATTGCCGGTAAAGCCGAATACATGGACGTAATCGCACCACGCGGTCCTGTTCAGGTCAGCGGGACCAATACGGGGCGATACCTGTCCGTGTCCGCCGCGCTTGCCGCCATCGAGCATTTGCAGGATGGAACGGTGCACCGGCACATCGCCGCGCTGGAATCGCGCTTGAAGGCCGGGCTTAGGGACGTTTTCGATAAACACCACATACCCTGTCATATCGATGGGTACGGCGGTCGAATCGGCGTCCACATCGGAACCTCCGAACGTCCTCGAACCATGAGAGAGATAGAGCATTTCTACCCGATCGACTTTGCCCAGAAGTTGTTCGCCCTGCTATCCCGTGAGTACAACTTGTATGGCTTTTTGATGCCCCTCAGTTATTGCCCAGAGCCTGTCACCCTGAGTGCATCGCATACGACTGAAATGTTGGCGGACGCCTGTGAGCGGCTGGATTCGGCACTCAAGAGGGTTCAGTACCATGCCAAATGAACCTGTTACGAAGATTCGCCTGCGGCGATTTGCAAAGGCTGACATGGAAGCTGTTCTGGGGTTGGTCGCCCAGATTGCCTCTGGCGAGGATCTTACCGAGTCTGCGGGTCAGCAATTTGCCAATGAACTTGCCAATCCTCAATTTGAGGGGGGGCGATTTGTCGCCACAGTAGACGGACGGGTGATCGGGACGATGGGCTGCGCCGCAGGTCCGATCCCCTCGAAGTATGTCCTGTGGGCAGACTGGTTGATTGTTGATAGCCAATACCGTCGATACGGGGTGGCTTCGTTG
The DNA here is from genome assembly GCF_004307535.1 of Pseudomonas sp. Sample_9. Lineage (NCBI taxonomy): Bacteria > Pseudomonadati > Pseudomonadota > Gammaproteobacteria > Pseudomonadales > Pseudomonadaceae > Pseudomonas > Pseudomonas sp. Sample_9. Next base: position 31,393 of record NZ_RAZO01000109.1, on the reverse strand, counting down.
TTATATGACGAAATTGAAAAGTACGCTCTGGCAAATGAAAAGACATGGTTATGTCTGGATATAGGAAATATTGACAAAGAACGTGCAGCCTACCGTTTTCATTTACGCAATGGTTTTCAAATCGTCGGGCAGCTTCCCGATTACTGGGGAGAACTTGAACACCTGAACATCATGGCTAAATCTCTTATCTCAAAGGAATGAATCATCATGGGCGTTTTAAGTGACATCACTGCACTGCAGGATGAGGCGGTTTATTGCCGCGAAAAAGGTTTGACTATCGGTCTTTGTCACGGCTGTTTCGACATTGTGCATCCTGGGCACCTTTATCATTTGCAACGTGCCAGAACAATGGTGGATCGATTGTTCGTGTCAGTTACCGCCGACCCATATGTCAATAAAGGAGCGGACCGGCCGGTATTCCCCGATCAAAAACGCGCAGAGTTTCTTGCCTCTATTCGCTATTGCGATCATGTCATCGTAAATCACACACCCACTGCTGAATTGATGATCAAGACGCTACGTCCCAACCTCTATTTCAAGGGTGCGGATTACAGTGACGGGTCAGACGTGAGACTTCAGGCGGAGCGCGCACTGGTTGAAAGCGCAGGGGGGCGAATGATCTTGACGGACGACAAGATATTCGACTCGACGTCCAGAATCGCCCGGCTCGTCATGTCCACGCACAGATGACAGGTAAGCAATCATGTCGGAACTTTTGCTGATTGACCTCGACGGAACAATGATCGACACGCCGCATTTTCAAGCGTGGAGCAACGTCGCTCACAGACTTGCCGGCAAACAACTGACTCAGCGCGAATACATTGACCACATTGCCGGACGTCCTCGCATGGAAGGCGCTTCACGATTGCTGGCGCTGATCACCGATGACATCGGTGCTGAAATGACCGCCTCGCTCAGCGCAGACGAACTGGCGCAGCACAAACAAAAGGAATTTCTACAGCTCTCCCAAGGCACTGAGCTGTTCGAGGACGCAAAGCGATTGCTGGAACGTATTGCACAAGCCGCACAGCCAGTGATGTTTTATACGGCGTCTCTGAATGCGCCGCAATTGTTCGAGGCGGCTATCGAGCGCTCCAGTCTGCGGCAAGAATCAAGGTTATCGATTACCCGACAGGCGCCCGGTCAGAGCCGCGAAGCGCTGATTCAACAACTGGTCGGAAGCCGCGATCCGCAGGATGTCGAGCTGATTGACGACAGTCCCTATGCAACGGATCTGGCCTGTGGCCTGGGGCTCCACGCCTGGCAGATCCGCCGGCATGCTCTTGAGCCCAAGGCTGCTCATCCACAGGCATCAATACTGTCATCGCTTGATGAATACCCCCTGGCAAACCCATCCCAAGGAAGGACCATGAATAATCAATCCGCTGTTCTCGTTACAGGCGGTGCGGGCTACATTGGCTCGCGTCTGGTACCAAAACTGCTGGCTGCCGGTTACCGGGTCCGGGTACTGGATGCGCTTTATTTCGGCAACGGCCTGGAGGGCGTGATGAACCATCCGGCACTGGAATTCATAAAGGGCGATATTCGCGATCCGCTGCTCGTCGAGCAGTCGCTTCGGGGGATGCACACCGTTGTCCATCTTGCCGCAGTGGCCAATGATCCCAGTTTCAATTCGGCACCCGAACTCGGCCAGTCCATCAATATCGATTGTCTGCCGCATCTCATGAGCAGTGCAAAGCGCCTTGGCTGCCGGCGCTTTATCTATGCATCCTCAGCCAGTGTCTACGGCGTCAATACAGAACCATTTGTCGATGAGCGCCAACCCTGCGTGCCCATCACCGACTACAACCGCTTCAAGGCTGACGGCGAAAAAATACTGTTCGGGCTCACTGATGCATCCTTTGAAACCGTCGCGGTTCGAGCCGCTACCGTGTGCGGCTGGTCGCCTCGCCAGCGCCTGGATCTGACCGTCAATATCCTTACCGCCAGTGCGCTGGCGCGCGGTGAAATTACCGTGTTCGGCGGCAGTCAATACCGCCCCAATGTGCATATCGGCGATCTGACCCGGCTGTATACGATGCTCGTGGAGCGCGAATCGCTGGACGAAGTCTGCGGAACCGCAATCAACGTCGGCTACGAAAACCACACGGTGACCGAGATAGCCGATCAGGTGAAACAGGTTGTCGATCGCTATTTCCTCGTCAACGTGCCGATCACCACTACCCGCAGCGATGATGTTCGGTCTTACCGTCTGGATTCGCGACGGGTGCAGGAGACACTGGGTTTCGAGTTCATCTATTCGATCAGGGATGCCATCGTGGAAATCTGCGAGCAATGGCAATCCGGGAACTTCAACGACAGTGACGATGTGTTGTCCGACACCCGCTATCACAATGTGCGCAACATGCTGCACAAAGACTGGTCGTTCCAGCCGTCTGGGGACACGTCGTGCTGACCATCGCTTATGGAGAGGAGTGCGAGGATATCGTCGGTATCGAGCCGCGGACATCGTCCTTCGCAGCCTGCGTGGCAATGCTGGCCAATCCCTTGATCGGCGTGCGCCCGCATGTGCCCAGTGCCTCGCCGCGCACACGGCGAACGCAACTGCTCTGCGCGGGGGTCTATGCACCCGGGGTCGGCGTTTCGCGGGAGATCATTTCTTTGCCAGCGCCGGCAGTCCTGCGCCTCTACGATGTGGACACGGGCGAACCTCTCGAGCCATCAGGCGATGGACCGGCGGTGGTGTTGGCAATGGATCAGGCGACAGTCAGCAGCCGCGAGCTGTTCCAACTGCGGGGCGTCCGTTATGAGCTGACGATTGATCAGTTCATTGATGCCCCTGATGACAGCGCCGTGTCGACCCGCATCAGTCTGACTCGACTGGGCGAGCCGACCGGTGCGCACCGATTGCGACTGGATTACGGCGTGGATGGCAGTGCCGAGAATGAATACCTGGGCACCAGTGACTGGCTGACCGCCCGACATTACCGTTTTGGGCAAAGTGTTGTCGATCGAACGGCCTTCACTGTGGATGTCGATGCCGCAGAGTATCGGCTGCGCTACGACGTACGTGTCGAACAGTCCGGTTCAGCGGCGAGTTCCGTTGTTTGCTGGCGACACGGCCTGCAGGGTTGTATTGCTTCCGTCACCATGGATTTCAACTCGGTGCTGCAGCATCGCATCGCCACGCATTGGCGGGTTGCAATCGATGGCGAGCACAGTATGCCCGACGCGCTTTCTGGCGACTTCGATGTGACCCATATCCAGAGCAGCCATCTTGACCGATGGAGCAGGATCTGGAGCGAGCATGACGTCACTGTTCAAACCGCGCAGAGACGTACCGATCTGGGCATCAAATACGCGATGTTTCAATTGCTGCAGCACGGCGTGGGAGTCGCACCCCCCGAGCGGGGAACGCTCTCGCCGGCGCGCGGCCTGACCAGTACGTATCACTCCGGAGCGACGTTTTTCGATACCGAACTGCACAAGTGCATGTTCTGGATCTGGAACGAACCCGGTGTCGCCAGGGCGTTGATTGACTATCGCTACCACTGTCTGGAACAAGCGCGGGAGTTTGCTCGGGCCAGTGGCTATGAGGGAGCGCGTTTTCCGGAAGCAGCCAATGATCGAGGGCGGGAAAATGGTCCCCATTATGTGCTGGCGTATCCCGAACAGGACATTCGACGAGAGTGGAGTGTCCATGAGGTGCTCCACATTTCGGCAGACGTTTGCTATGCCGTGAACAAATACTGGAAGGTCACCGGTGACGATGCGTTCATGATCTCTCGCGGCTTTGAAATGCTGCTTGAGTGCGCCCGTTTCGCCGCGTCCGTGTTCAAGTGGTCCGAGAGTCGTCAGGCGTATGTCGTTGAATCGGTCATGGGGCCGGACGAATACCACTATCATGTGGACAACAGCTTTTTTACCAATTACATGCTGCGCTGGTGTCTCCGGTCAGCGCTTTCCCTGTGCGACCGGCCGGGGTTTCCGGGATTGCCCGAGGGCCAGTCCAGGCGCTGGCAATCGATAGCCGATAACGTCTTTCTGCCCTGGATCACTGTGGGTGGCGTGGTCATTCCTGAAGAGTTCGAGGGTTATGCCGCCTTACCTGACACGCAGCTGCGTTCCGACAAAAAGCGTGGGCCGCAGTTTGCGGGCGAGGCCGAACGGGAGAGCGCAGAGAATCTGCAGAATTTCGCGTCGCAGGTGGTCAAACAGGCGGACATCGTGTTGTTGATGTCGATGTTCCCAGAAGATTTTTCAACGGACGTGAAACGCGCAGCGTTCCAATATTATGAACCGCGTACGGTGCATGAATCGTCATTGAGCTACGGCCCGCACGCGGTTGTCGCCGCGCACTTGGGCAAGACGTCGATCAGTGCCGATTTCATTGCTCGGGCCAGCCGCTACAACCTGGATTTCACCCCGCTCGACGACTACAGCAATGGCCTGCATCTTTCCGCCTATGCCGGAGCCTGGCAGGGCTTGGTGGAAGGGCTGGCAGGACTTGATCTCATTGCGGACCAACTGGCCTTCCGCCCGAGGTTGCCCGCCGATTGGGATGCCTACCACTTCACCCTTGAGTTTCGGGGCCGCCGTCTGCGCATTTGCGTAATCGGAGACGATGAGCTGGAAATCCGCGAGGGCGGCCGGCAGTTGCCAACCGAACGTGGCCAGGATGGATATATATGCCTCAAGGAGGGGCACCGATGATTTCTATCAAAGAACGCTTGTCCCCCTATAACGATGCGCTGCGAGTCTTGCCTTTTCGCAAGTTGCTGATCGGCCAGGGCCTGTCGATGGCCGGCGACGCCATCTGTCTGGCGGCGCTGCCGATAGCGCTGATCCGCCACGGTTTTGGTGGTGATGTGTTTGGCTTCATCATGGCCGCAGTCGGGGTAGGGACCGTCATCGGTGCTCTGGCCGGAGGGATGCTGGCGGATCGCAAGTCGCCTCGACAGGTGCTCATCTACACCGATACGGCCCGAGGCATGGCGCAGCTTGCGGCCGTCGCACTGCTTCTGACCGGTGCGCCTTGGGGCTGGCTGGTGCTGGCCTATCTGATCTTCGGCATCGGCATCGGCGTTTCTCGGCCCTGCGCGCAGGTGCTGCTGGTCAGCCTGTTACCCAAAAAGGCGCTGGTCGCGGGCAACGGCGCGATGAACTTCCTCGATAACCTGGTCGCCATTCTGTTTCCGGCGACGTTGGGCGTGTTCATCATCTTGTGGGATCCGGTCTGGGGGATACTGATCGATGGCTTGACCTTCTTCGGCGCGGCGATTTACACCGCTCAGTTACCGAATGTCGGCCGTCATGAATCCGAAGAAGAGTTCTCCCTGCGCGAGGCGTTCAAGGGCATCACCGTGGTCAGCCGTAACGCCACGCTGCTGCTGGGGTTTGCGGCGACGCTGGTGGTGAACGTGCTGTGTTTTCCGATTTTTCTGGTCGTTGCACCCTACGCGATCAGTCTTCGTTTCAGCGAAGAAATGTGGGGATATTGCCTGGCAGCATCAGGGTTCGGCGCTTGTCTCGGATCGGTTGTCACCGTGCTGGCCTCGGGGCACGAACGCCTGGTGGGCCTTGCTGTGGTATGCGGGTTGTTCCTGGCCGGAGCGATGGCGTTACTCGGGCTGGGAACGGCGGCATGGATGGCGGTTCTGGGGGCGACGTTCGTCGGTATCGTCGAAGCGTCCTGGCTCACCGGCTGGGCAACCGCCATGCAAACACTGTCGCCCGAAAAGGATCTGGGCAAAGTCGTGGCGGTGGATACCTTTGTCACCAGCGGTGTGCACCCGTTCATTTATCTGGGCAGCGGCGTAGTCGGCGGGATGATCGGCTATTCCCAGACGCTTGCGTTGACCGCCGTCATCAGCGCGGTTGGCACTCTGCTGATCGTCCTGACGTCCATCATGTTCATGCCAGGGAGTGCGCGTAATGATCAAGTGCAATAACGTACAGGAACAGGCCCAGGATCTCTGTGGCGAGATCTTTGAACGCTGGCGGGAGCTGTTGCAATCGGGCGAGTTCATTCTCGGCGATCAGGTTCTGGCGTTCGAGTCATGGATGTCGGATCGTTGTGGCGGCGCGCACGCCGTTGCCCTCAATTCAGGCACGGATGCGCTGTTTCTGGCATTGCGCGCGCTCGATATCGGCCCCGGTGACGAGGTGATCACCTGCGCCAATACCTTTGTTGCCACTGTCGGAGCCATTGTTGCTGTTGGTGCCCGGCCGATCCTGGCAGATGTGGGTGACGATGAACTCCTGAGCGTCGAGACGATTGCGCCACTTGTGACTGATCGGACCAAAGCCGTGATTCCTGTCTATCTGCGCGGACGCCCTCTGGATATCGACCCCATCATCGACCTGTGCCGCTCGCGCGGGGTTGCCGTGATCGAGGATTGCGCTCAGGCGATCGGCACTACGATCGATGACCGGCAAGTCGGCACTCGCGCTGATGCGTCAGCGTTTTCCATGCATCCGTTGAAGACGCTCGGTGGTCTGGGTGACGGTGGGATGCTGGTGACTCGCGATCCGGGAATTGCCGAATACGCGCGGATTGCACGCAATCACGGCCTGGAAAACCGTAACGAATCGATCCGGTTCGGCATCAACTCCAGACTCGACTCGTTGCAGGCAGCAGCACTCAACATCAAAGCGCAGTATCTGGATCAGTGGCTGAAGCGACGCGTGGAAATTGCCGCGTTCTATGATGACGTCCTCTCGACAACCCGCACGGGCACTGACCTGGGGCGCGGCAAACCGGGAAATGCCTACTATCACTATGTCGTGCAATCCACGCATCGTGACGAGTTGCAGGCTTATCTGGCAGAGCACGATGTGCAAGCGGCCATTCATTATCCGGTGCCCATTCATTGGCAGAAGGCATGGTTGAGCAGTCAGCCGCGCATTGCGTTGCCCACAACCGAACGCCTGTCCCGGCAAATGATCACACTTCCTTGCCACCATCATTTGTCGGATGGCGATGTGGAAAAGGTCGTCACGCTGATCAAGCAATTTGAACGCGCGGTGAGGTGGTGAGCGTCGATATCGAATGTGTCGTGATTGGCGCCGGAGTGCTCGGGCTGGCTGTCGCCCGGGCCCTGGCCTTGAGCGGCCGTGAAGTGATTGTGGTGGAGGCGGCTGAACGCATTGGCACGGGCATGAGCTCGCGCAATTCAGAAGTCATTCACGCCGGCATCTACTACCCCACTGGCAGCCTCAAGGCGCAAATGTGCGTCGACGGCAGGCATCGCCTGTATGCCTTTTGCGAAGCGCACGCAGTAGCGCGCCAACCTCTGGGCAAGCTTGTTGTCGCAACCGATGAGGCGCAGTGCGGGGCATTGCAGCGGTTATGGCAGCAGGGACGGCGCAATGGGGTCAACGACCTGCAACTGCTCAGCGCCCGGCAGGCGCTGGAACTGGAGCCTGAGTTGTCATGTATCGCGGCACTCTGGTCGCCCTCTACCGCAATTGTCGACTCCCATGCCTTGATGCTTGCCTTGCAGGCAGACGCCGAGGCGGCGGGCACCTCGTTTGCCTTTAACACGCCGTTCGAATCGGCCTGTCGTCGCCCGCAGGGTTTTGAGTTGCAGATCGGCGGTGCGCAACCCATGAACGTCAGCTGTGGCGAACTGATCAACTGTGCGGGCTTGTCTGCGCCCCAGCTTGCGGGTCACATTGTCGGTCTGTCTTCACGATACGTCCCGTTGGCCAGGTTGTGCAAAGGCAGCTACTTCAGCTTCAGCGGTCGGATACCTTTTCGCCATCTCATCTATCCCGCGCCCGAAGCCGCGGGTCTTGGCGTGCACATGACGCTTGACCTGGGGGGGCAGGCGCGTTTCGGACCGGATGTCGAGTGGATCGATCAGGTTGATTACCGTGTGGATCCTCAGCGGGCCGAAGGTTTCTATCAGGCGATTCGCCGCTATTGGCCCGGCCTGCCCGATGGCAGCCTGGAACCGGCCTATAGCGGCATCCGCCCGAAAATCAACGCCGTACACGAACCGGCGGCGGACTTTGTCATCAGTGGCCCATCGGCGCATGGAGTGCCGGGGCTGGTTAATCTGTTCGGCATCGAATCTCCAGGATTGACGAGCTGTCTCGCCATCGCGGAGCGTGTCGTACAGGCGCTCGGGCAAAATTGACCAGCCTTTGTCCAGAGGGGGTCACACGTCCAATTCGATCAGCTCGCCATCTTCCTTTTCCAACCGCTGCAAAAACACCTGCGCCTCCAGCAATTGATACGGAAAATACAGCCCCGGCCTTACCGGCGCTTGCCCATCCAGCCCAACCAGCCGCTCCAGCAACATGGCCACACTGAGCCCGGTCAACGCCGCTGCACCTGCGCGGTGAACCACGGCGTGGCGGGTGCGCAATGGCTGGCCATCGTGATCCGTGCCTTCAAGTTCGATGAGTATTTCCGTCGACATCGGCTGGCCCTGACGCCGGGTCGAGCTGATGCCGCTGGCAAGGTTGAACTCGACGTTCGGCGCGTCGGTGGCGGCGGCCAGGCCTGTCACGTCGATGGAAGAAAAACCGGCGCCCTGCATGATTGTGCCGTCGACGGCGCGGAAGCTGACCTTGGCGTCGTCGCCTTCACGCCAGATGAATTCGCCGTCACGGCGGGTCAGCGCGGCGGGCAGCATTTTGTTCAGGTGTTCGAAATCGACGGCTACGGTCGGGCCGCCGCCGTCCTGTTCGTCGACCAGTGCATGAATGCGGATGTCGTGCACGCGGGCGAATGCCTGGGCGATGTGCAGCGTCGCTACCGTGGTGGCGCCGACCATCCATTCGTAGCCGAGGACAATGGGCGACGCGTCGGGCGAGTAAATGAAACTGGCGATTTGCGGGGCGATTTCGAACACGCCGGAAGAGATGCTCAAGTGCGGCACCTTGCGCTTTTGCGCAAAGCGCAGCCCGGCGAGGGCGTGGTCCATGTAGAACAGGGCGATGGCGCTGACCGGGCGATCACCCAGCCCGAGGTCTTCTGCGTGAGCGTCGATGGCCACACCTTGGGCATTGCCGATTTGCGCGGCGGTTTGCTCAGCCTTGGCGAGATCGCGCCCGCCGATCAGCAAGGGAACATCGGGATGCGCCGCGCGCAATGCGAGAGCCGTCTGATGGCCGATGGCGCCGGAGCCGCCCATGAACAGAATGGGATGAAGTGGCATGAATCCTCCTCATTTTTCCTGGATTGAAACGTGCTTGGGCCAGACACCCTAGCACGCACTTTCCAGTTCGCCGGTGCGCCTGGCCTGCGCACCGACGAACGACCACTGGAGGAGTCAGCCCAGATGATGCCGCTCTGCAAGGCGATAAACATCGGTGTCGAGGCCTTCGAAACGGGCTTTCAACTGCAACGCCAGATACAGCGAATAGTGCCGTGACTGATGCAGGTTGCCGCCGTGAAACCAGAGATTCTGCTGCTGGGTCGGCTTCCACATGTTGCGCAGTTCACCTTCATACGGGCCGGGGTCGTTGGTGGTGCCGGAACCTAGGCCCCAGCAGCGCCCGACCTTGTCGGCGACTTGCTGGGAAATCAGCTTCGCGGCCCAGCCGTTCATCGAGCCATAACCTGTCGCATAAACGATGAGATCGGCCGGCAGGCGGCTGCCATCGGTGAGCACCACCGCGTCCGCTTCGATGCGTTCGACGCCGAGGCCCGGCGCGCTCTTGAGCTTGATGGTGCCGTTGGCGATCAGTTCCGAGGCGCCGACGTCGATGTAGTAACCCGAGCCACGGCGTACGTATTTCATGAACAAACCCGATTCATCGTCGCCGAAATCGAGCATGAAACCCGCCCGGCTCAGGCGTTCATAGAAGTCCTTGTCGCGCTCCTTGATCGCGTCGAAGATCGGCCGATGAAACTGTGGCATTACCTTGTACGGAATCGATGCGAACAGCAGATCGGCCTTGTCCGTGGTCAGACCCGACTCGAGCGCCTCTTCGGAATAAAGCCCGCCGAAAACCAGTTCCATCAGGCTGTCCGAACGCACGATGTGCGTGCTCGAACGTTGCACCATGGTCACCTCGGTGCCGTTTTCCACCAGATCGGCGCAGATGTCGTGGGCTGAATTGTTCGCGCCGATGACCACTGCGCGCTTGCCTTTCCACGCATCGCCGCCGGGGTGACGGCTGGAGTGATGTTGCTGGCCCTGGAAGTCTTCGGCGCCTGGATACACCGGCACATTCGGTACGCCAGACATGCCGGTGGCGAGGATCAGTTGCGTCGGTTGCAGGGTGACGGGCTCGCCGTTGCGCAGGACCTCCACGGTCCAGCGATCAGTCTGTTCATCGAACGTAGCGCCGAGGCATTCAGTGCGCGGCCAGTAGTTGAGTTCCATGACTTTGGTGTACATCTCCAGCCAGTCGCCGATCTGGTCTTTCGGGGTGAACACCGGCCAGTGGTCGGGGAAGGGCAGGTAGGGCATGTGGTCGTACCAGACCGGGTCGTGCAGGCACAAAGACTTGTAGCGGCCGCGCCATTGATCGCCGGGGCGTTCGGCTTTGTCGATGATCAGCGTCGGTACGCCCATGCGTTTGAGCCTTGCGCCGAGGCCGAGCCCGCCCTGACCGCCGCCGACGATCAGGCAGTACGGTTGCGTGGTGATGCCCAGCGCCGCTTCTTCATCGCGGCGGCGCTCCAGCCAGTTGCGCTTGTCAGCGTGGGCATGGCCGTGGCTCGCCCCCATGGGCCGGCGGCGGCCGCTGGGTTCTTCGTAACCCTTGAGTTCGCGCATGGTGGTCAGCAGCGTCCAGCACAAACCGTCCTTCAGGCGCACGTAGCCTTTGCCGCGCGCAGTGTCGGTTTCCAGACTCATCCAGCCTTCAAGCACGCCATCGGTGAGCGTGGCTTCACCTTCGAGTTGCCAGCGTTCGGGCCGGGTCTGCTCAAGGCGTGTTTCCAGCATGTCGCGAATCGCCGGTTTGCCTTCCAGGGTGACGAGGTTCCAGCTGAACAGCAGCAAGTCACGCCAGTGACATTCTTCGGCAAACAGCTCCAGCGTGCCGTCCACATCTCGTTGCGCCAGACGTTCGCCGAGGCGTTCGACCCAGGCCGCAAGTTGCGCTGTTGGCGATTGCAAAGGGGTTTCAATAGCGATGTTCATGGGGCCACTCCCGATCTTGTTGTTTTGGTAAGCCATGGCGTCAGAGCAAGGCTTGGGCCATCTCCTTGAAAGACGCGGGCCAGAGCGTTTGATGCAAAGGCCGACAAGGCTTGGCGCAAGCGACATGTCACAAATTCGAGAATCGCGGATGACACTGTGTCACTCGGCGCGAAATTCCCCCGCAACGAGCTTTTCATCTAAGCTGCGGACACACCCGTGTCTTCACCGAAGCGGAGAACAACAACAATGAAACCGGCCTCGATCAGCGCCCACGCGCGCCAGGTACTGCAAGCGGTGCAGGGCTCTGTTGCCAGCCACAGCGCGGCGGCAGACCTGGCGATCACCCGTTCGTGGCGGCGTTGCCTGGATCAATACCAGCTCGATCCGGCCAGCCGCCGCGCGCCGGATGTGCTCGAACAGGCGCGTTTGCGCGAACACCGTGCGCCGCTGGAACACATCATTTCCGTGGCGCACTGGCAGATGAACAGCCTGCACCAGCAACTGGGACGTGACGGCCATGTCGTGCTGCTCACCGATGCACGCGGCGTGGCAATCGACAGCGTGTTCAACGAAGCCGAACGCGGCGAGTTCCAGCGCTCCGGGCTGTGGCTCGGCTCGGTCTGGAGCGAGGAGCACGAGGGCACCAACGGTGTCGGCACCTGCCTGGTCGAGCGCCAGCACGTGACCATTCGCCGCGACGAGCATTTTCGTGGCCAGCACGTCGGCCTGACCTGTTCGGCCAGCCCGATATTCGACGCCAGCGGTGAGTTGCTCGCGGTGCTCAACCTGTCCTCCGTGCGCGAGGAAAGCAGCCTTGAGCAACGCTTCAAGGCCATGGCCCTGACCAATCTGTCGGCCAGGTTGATCGAGAGCTGTTTTTTCCTCGGCCACGATCCGCAACGCTATTTGCTGCGGTTTCATCCGGATGCCGGGTTTGTCGGGCTGCTGGGTGAAGGCCTGCTCAGCTTCGACGAGAGTGCGCGGATCTGTTCGGTGAATGCGGCGGCGCTGGATCTGTTGGGCCTGAGCCGCGGGCAGATGGTCGGGCAGTCGTTGACTATGCTGCTGGAAACGCCGATGGAGCAGTTGCTCAATCAGGCCAGTGCCCAGGCGCACGTCTGCTGGCCGATGCGGTTGATAGATGGACGCCTGTTCTACGGCCAGTTGCGCGAACCGATCCGCTCCGCGCCATTGACCCTTGCGCCTGTCCCGCCAATCAAGGATGAGCGCGTGTGCCTGGAAGACCCGCGCCTGCAACGCGGATTCGCTCGCGCGTTGCGTGTACTGGAGCGTGACGTGCCGGTGTTTCTGCAGGGTGAAACCGGCACCGGCAAGGAGGCCTTTGCGGCAGCGCTGCATCGCGCCAGCTCGCGCGCCGGCCAGCCGTTTGTCGCGATCAACTGCGCGGCGATCCCCGAGACGCTGATTGAAAGCGAGCTGTTCGGCTATCGCGGCGGCAGCTTCACCGGCGCGCGCAAGGATGGCATGGTCGGCAAGCTTGAGCAGGCCCATGGCGGCATTCTGTTTCTCGACGAAATCGGCGACATGCCCCTCGCGCTACAGACCCGTCTGCTGCGCGTGCTCGAAGAGCGCCAGGTTGTGCCGCTGGGCAGCGCAACGCCGCGACCGCTTGATGTACGCCTGATCAGCGCCAGTCACCAGAATCTGCCAGCCTGCGTGGCCGACGGACGCCTGCGCGAGGACCTGTTCTATCGCGTTGGCGGTTTCGCCGTGGAACTGCCACCGCTGCGCGAGCGTTCCGACAAGGGCCGTCTGCTCGACCTGCTGCTGCGCGAAGAAGCGGCGGGTGCGAATGTGCGGCTGGAAGCGGGAGTTCGACAACACTTGCTGGCTCAGCCCTGGCCGGGCAACGTCCGGCAACTGCGCACCTGTTTGCGTACGCTGGTGGCGTTGGCGGTGGACGGCCGGGTCACGCTGGAGGACGTGCACGAGTTACTGCCCGCAAGTGATGACCAACCTGTTGACGATCCACTGGGCGTATCCGAACGGCAAACTCTGCTCAGCTTGATTGAAGCTGAACACTGGCATGTCGCGCGTGTTGCCCGTCGTCTGGGGATCAGCCGCAATACGCTGTATCGCAAGCTTCGTCAGTACGGGATCAATCGACCTGGTTGAAGACAATTGCGATCATTTGCGTTCATTCGCTGTTGATTGCGTGCATTGCCGGGAATTTGCTTGGATCCAATCATTAACTCACTATATCGCACGCCGACAAGCGGTAGGCTGAGCCTATTGCTAGAAGTGATGGCGCAATGACATATTGCAGCACCTTCCCTCACTTCAAGATGTACCGAAAATGCGCCCCCTCAAGTCACTTGTTGCAGCCTCGTTGCTGCTCAGCGGGTGCAATGGAATGCCAGTCGCTTTTGTTCAGGATCCTGTTTTAGACCAAGCCTTTGTCGTTCACTCCGGAGCGCCTTTGCCTTACCTGCTGATGGGTTCGGCTGTGCAATGGAATGAAGACTTCGCCGTGACGGTAAAGCACATTCCTTACTTGTCGGGCACGGTTTTCCAGGGGCAGGCAGACGTGCAGTTCTTCCGTCACAAGGCCACTAGCGTGCCGGCGTGGCGCGGCTACAAGCCGGGTGAAGAGCTGACTTCGGTGGGCTTCAATTCGCTGTACATGTCGGTCAAGGGCACCGGCCAGGCCTTGCCGGCCATGGTTCGCCTCGACGTCAAAGAGGGCAACGTGCTTTACGGCACCCACAATGGCGCATTGGCCAAAGGCATGTCCGGCGGGCCGGTGTTTTCCGCCGACGGGAAAGTGGTTGGCATCAACGTGGCGTTCCTCACCCGTGACGACGTCAGCCGCCTCAAGCGCAAAGACTTGCTCGATCAACCGCGCGTAAGCATCTTTTTGCCGTACGCGGAGATCAATCGCGAGTGGTCGCGCTATCAGGCCAGTATCACTCCAACGACTCCTCCAGCGACCAAACTGGCCAGTCGCTGATCAGCGTTCGCGCAACGCTTCGCGGGCGCGGTTGAGTGGTTTGATCAGGTAGTCGAGCACGGTTTTTTCGCCGGTACGGATGTCCACCGTGGCGATCATCCCGGGCACGATGGCGAAGCGTTTGCCGGCCTTGTTGCGCAGTTCATCCGAAGCGGTGCGGATGAACACGCGGTAGTAGAAGATTTCCGGCTTGGCTTCGTCCTGAATCGTGTCCGGCGAGATCGTCACCACCTCGCCGTCGAGGCTGCCGTAGATCGAATAGTCATAGGCGGTGATTTTCACTTTCGCCGCCTGGCCCGGGTGAATGAAGGCGATGTCGCGCGGCGAGATGCGCGTCTCGATCAGCAGTTGTTCATCGAGCGGCACGATCTGCATGACCTGGCCGTTAGGCGCGATGACGCCGCCAATCGTGCTGACCTCGATGTCCTTGACGATGCCGCGCACCGGCGAGCGCAGGGTCAGGCGCGACAGTGAATCGGTGCGCCCACGGATCACCGCTTCGAGCATCTGCGCTTCGGCGTTGGCCTTGGCCAGGTCTTCGCGGGCGCGGACCATGTAATCGGAGCGGGCTTCGGTTGCTTTCAATTCCAGCTCCGAGCGCTGACGGGTCAGGCGCAGCACTTCGACCCGACTCGAGGCGCCGATCTTCGCCAGGTTTTCAGTGATCGCCAGTTCGCTGCGCACCAGTTTCAGCGAGCTCTGAATACCGTCGAGGGTTTCTGCCAGACCTTTGCGCCGGGTCTGGTAGAGCTCGGTTTCGGCGCGGATCAGATCGGGAAATTCCTGCAGCGATGCGTCGAAGGTCAGCGGCTTTTCGCTGACTTCGGCCTGCAAGCGGTTGACGCTGGCCAGCGCCGCGCGGTACTTGGCCGCGCTTTCGCCGACGTTGGACTGGTTCTTCACCGGGTCCAATTGCGCGAGAATCTGCCCACGCTCGACCAAAGCACCTTCGCTGACATTGAGCTGCTCAAGAATGCCGCCCTCCATCGACTGAATCACCTGTTCGCGCGAGCTGGGCACCACTTTGCCGGTGCCGGTCGAGACCTCGACGATCTCGAACCACGCCGCCCAGGCAATGAAGCAGGCAAGCATCAGCGCGCAACCCCAGATCACCTTTGCGCCACCGGCAAGTGCGCGCTCATCGCGGCCGTCGAGATAGGACATCGGGTCCGGCACATCGGTCATCATCGGCTTCATACCGCCACCCCTTTGCCCGGTGCGCGCAGCCGCGCCAATGCCGCGTCGCGGTGGTCGTCAATGACGATACGCCCGTTGTCGAGGACGATGATCCGCTCGACCAGTTGCAACACACTGACCCGGTGCGTGGCGACCACCAACGTTCGACCCTGGGTCCAGGTCGCGAGTTTTTCCAACAGCAGCCGCTCGGTGACGTCATCGAGCGCGGCCGTCGGTTCGTCGAGCAACAGCACTTGTGGCTGACGGATCAACAAGCGTGAGAGCAACAGGCTCTGACGCTGACCGCCGGACAAACCCAACCCGCCCTCGAGTACCAGATGATCCATGCCTTTAGGCAACTGCCGAACGAAATCCAGCGCGCCAGTGACAGTCAGCGCGGCGATGATTTCCTGATCGCTGGCCTGACCGGCGCCGAGGGTGATGTTGTCGCGCAAGGTGCCGTGAAATAGTCGCGCCTGTTGCGACAGCAGGCCGACGTCGCGGCGCAGATCGGCCGGATCCAGATGTGCCAGGGCGATGCCGTCCAGAGTGGTTTCACCGCTGCTCAGATCCATCGCGCCGCCCAGTGCTTGCAGCAACGTCGACTTGCCGGCGCCGTTGCGGCCGAGCAGGGCGATGCGTTCGCCGGGGCGGATGCTCAGGTCGATGTTGTTGAGCGCCGGGGTCGATTCCTCGCTGTAGCGAAAACTGGCCTGACGCAGGCGGTAGTCGCCGCGAATCGCCGGCAGGTGCACGCGCTGACTGCCTTCGGGATGATCCACCGGCATCTGCATGATCCGGTTCAAGCCTTCGAGCGCGACCTTGGCCTGCTGCCATCGGGTGAGCACGTGGGTCAGTTGCGCCATCGGCCCCATCATCCGCGACGACAGAATCGACGCCGCGACCAGACTGCCGGTGGTCAGGTCGCCGGCAATCACCATCGGCGCGCCGAACACGATGACCACCGCGAACACTCCGCCTTGCACGTTCTGCGTCCACGCCACCAGGCTGTTGGTCAAGGTGCGCAGGCGCAGGCTGCTGTCCGCCGAGGCGGCGTTGTACTGGTTCCACTGTTGCTGGAAACGCTGCTCGGCCTGCAATGCCTTGATGTCGTCGAGGCCTTGAATACTTTCCACCAGCATGGCGTTGCGCAGCGCCGCTTCACGCATTGATGCATTGGCCAGTCGCGCCAGACGTGGTTGCGCGATGATCCCGGGGAGCAACATGAACACCAGCGCCACCAGTGGAATCAACACCAGTGGCCCGCCGATCAAATAGAACACCAGCAGGAACAGCAGGAAAAACGGCATGTCCGCCAGTGCCGTGGCGGTGCTGGAGGTGATCAGATCGCGGATCTGCTCCAGCTCGCGCAATTGCGAAATGAACGAACCGGTGGATTTCGGCCGCGCCGAATTACGCAGACGCAAGGCGTGGCCAAAGACCAGATCGGAGACGCGCAAGTCGGCGCGTTTGCCCAGCACATCGGTGATGCGCAGACGCAGAATGCGCATGACGAAATCGAACAGCAGCGCCAGCATCACCCCGCCGAACAACACGTACAGGGTCGGCAGCGACTCGGCCGGAATCACCCGGTCGTACACCTGCATGGAAAACAGCACGCCGGCCATGCCCAGCAGGTTGGCGACCAGCGAGGCGATCATCACTTGGCTGTAGGGGCGCAGGTCGGTGAGGACGATGCGCCGGAACCAGTGCTCGTCGTAGGGCTTGATGTAATCGTTGGTGCGCACGTCCGCCACTGGTTGCGTCGGACGCAGAATCACCGTGCGCAATGCCTGCTCGGCGAGCGCGCCAGCCTCCATGCGGCTCTGCAAACCCTGATCGCCACTGAAGCAGATGCCCAGCTCGCCGGTTTCGCCGATGCTTTCGAGCACGCCGACCTGACCGTCGCGCAGTTGCACCACCAGCGGCGTGCGCCAGCGGCTCAGGCTCTTGTTGTCGAACACCGCGAATTTGACGCTCAAACCGGCCTGACGCGCCATGTGCCGAACCACTTCTTCGACGCGGCCTTCGCTGTGCACCGAGGCCAGGCGCACGCTTTCCGGGGAGACGTCGAGGCGATAGTGGCGGGCGACCTTGAGCACCGCTTCCAGCCATGGCGAATAATCTTCGCGAGCCTCGGCAGCGGCGGGTTCGGGAACAGTGATGCTGGCATCGGTCATGGCAGGATCTCGACATTCTGGATGGCGCTGTGGTCGATGCCGAAGACCCGGCGAATCGCACCGCTGTTGTAGAAGCAGTCGATCTGCAGGCGTTGCAGATCAGCCTGGGTGTTGACCAGATCGAAGCGCGACTGATGGATTTCCTGCTCGGCGTTGAGCAGGTCGAGCAGCGGCCGCGTGCCCAGTTCCAGGTACTGGCGGCCATACAACATGCGCGCTTCGGTGATGCTGGTCTGGCGAAATTCCAGCGAGCGCAGCCGCCGGTTCAGGCCCGAGGTTTGCGCCTGGGCTTCAGCCAGACCCTGGCGCGCTTGCAGACGGGCGAAGTCTTCGGCCGAATCCGCTGCGGTCAGCGCATGCCCGGCGGCGCGGCTGCGCGCACTGATCGCACCGCCCTGATAGATCGGCACTTCGAGGTTGAGGAAGATCCCGACCTGAGTGCGATCGGCGCGCGAGTTCTGATCGTCGTAATGGTCGTCCAGATATTGGTTGACCGACGGTTGCAGCGACAGGGTCGGGTAGGCTTCGGCCTTGGCTTGCGCCAGTTCGGCCTGAGCCTGCGTGCGTTGCGCAGCTGCCTGAAGGACAGCGGGCAGGGTGTCGGAGATCTGCGAGGCGTCGCAGGCCTGAGTCAGTGTCGGCGCGGCGGCGTCGCTGACTGCCGGCGGCGTGCGCCGTCCAAGCAAGCTGGTCAGCGTCGCTTGCCAGCGTGCGTATTGCGCCTTGAATTCCTGCAACGTCGCAGTCGCGCCTTCGGCCCGGGACTGCGCCTGGACCATATCGGAGCGGGTGCTGGCGCCCATGTCGCTGCGCTGTTTGGCCAGGTCGACGATGCCGCCGATGCCCTGAATCTGTTCACGCGCAACCTCGAGCAGACGCTGATAACGCTGCACCTCGATGTAGGCCCTGGCGGTGTCGCGGGCGATGTCGTCGATCGCCAGCAGAATCCCGGCCTGACTGCGCGCCACCCGGGCGCGGGCGGCGTCGACCGAACTGGAAACCTTGCCGAAGTCATACAGCATCTGCTTGAGGGAAATGTTCACCGACTGGCTGCCGGCATCGCTGCCGTAACCGCTGGTGTAGCCACCCTTGATGCCGCCGGTGACCTGCGGGTAATAGCCGGATTCGGCGACGTTGACCCCTTCGCCTTGCTGGAACAGGGTGCCGATCGCTTCGCCGATCCGTGGGTGCCAGTCCACGGCCAGCCTGACCGCTTGTTCCAGACCCAACGCATCCGCATCGGCAGACGCTTTGGAAGCGAGGGCAGGGCGCTGACGATTGTCAGTGCCTGCCGGTTGTTGCAGTTGCGACGGGCTGATGCTGCGCAAGCTGATGTCGAGATTGTCGTCGGCGCGAACGCCGACGGTGAAAGCGGGGTAGAGGCCGATGGTCAACAGGACCACCGGCCATTTCTGGCGAAAAACTGACTCCACAGACTTCCCTTACTGTTGAGAGACCAACGTTCGATGGCTTGTTTCAAACCACTTGAATGCCGTTCTGTACCCACAAGTGGTGGCTCGGATCCTCCTGCGCCGTGTATTGAACATAGTCGATGCCGTCGGCCTGTTGCGTGCCATCGGCGACCCAGCCATCGGTCATGTGCACGCTGTCCCTGTCGTCACCCTTGATCAGCAGGGTGTTGTTGTCCGAGGACGTGATCGCCAGCAGATCGCTGAGATTCAGTGTCAGCGCAACGGCACTGGAATGGTTGAGGTCGAGGATTTCGACGTTGTGGATCTTGCTCTGCAGATCGCCGAGGTTGATCGACACGTCGCCACCGGCCCAGAGCAGGGTGTCGGTGCCGCTGCCGCCATCGACTGAAGCGAACTGCTGGTCGGCGACGATCAGCGTGTCGTCGCCGCCGCCACCTTGCAGGGTGACGGCGCCCCCGTGCGAGCCGTCGAGGGTGTCGTTGCCCTCGGTGCCCTGGATCAGTTCGCTGCCAGCGACATGGGCCAGACCGAGGTCATCGCTGGCCAGCGCCGAGAACGCGGTACTGGCGAAAGCGCCGGCCTTGTTCAGGTCGATGGTCAGTGTGGCGGTATCGACCGTGCCGTTGGGGTGGGTGAGCTGATAGGTAAAAGTGTCTTCCTGACCGATCACGGCATCGGTCAGCCCGGCCTTGAGCGTGTAGGTGTAGTTGCCGTTGGCCTGCACCACCAGGGTGCCGTAATTGCCGAACAGCGAGACGCCGTTGTAACCCGGCGCGACGTAACTGCCGGCGACCAGCACGCTGAGCAAGGTGTAGACCGAGCCCAGCACATCGGCACCGCCGCCCGCGGTGTCAGTGAGCAGGTTGCCCGACACCGGTGTGTAGCTGCCGACCACGAACTGATTGTTGTAGGTCGCGACGTTGATCAGGCTGGTGTTGACGCTGGTCAGCAGGCCGAGGCCGCCCACTGCCACCCGCACCTGATAACTGCCGGCGGTCTGGTCGTCGAACTTGATCCCGTAGTTGCCGCCGCCGAGATTGACCAGCGCGTTGCCGCCGTAACTCTTGACCAGCACGTACTGGTTGGTGGCGGTGTTGAGCTTGTACAGGCCCACCGTCATCGAACCGAGCAGCGCCAACAGGTTGCTCGAATTGACCACCACGGTCAGGTCACTGACGGTATCGGCCGCGACCACGGTGTTGTAGTTACCGCTGCCGCCGCCCAGCAGCACATTGAACGTGCCAAGGGCAGAGTTGGTGGTGACTTCGCGGTTGATCAGGGTGACGTCAGTCGAGGCGATGTCCGCTGTGGCATCCACCACCAGTGCCGGGCTGCCAAGGTTGGCGTCATTCCACACTTCGCTGGCTTGCGGGCTGTCGATGCGCACGTACAGATTGGCGGTGTCGCTCAAGCCGTTCGGGTGCACCAGTTGATAGTTGAACACGTCGACTTTGCCGACGCTGCCGACACTGCCGTTCGGTTTGTAGCTGTAGTTGCCGTTGGCGTCGATGGTCAGCGTGCCGTACAACCCTTGCACCGTGGTGCCGGCGCCGGCGCTGACCCAGGCGCCGTTCTTGAAGATCTGCAACTGCGCGCCGTTGTCCGGGCCGGTCTGATCGGCCGTGCCATCGACGCCGACGTTGGTGATGACGTTGCCAGTCACCGCTGGCCCGGCAATGCCGTTGAACTGGGTCAGGCTGCTGACATCCAGTTGCAGCTGGGTATTGACCGTGGTCAGCACGCCGATGCCGGTGCTTGAAACCGTCAGTCGATAATCGCCTGACAGCAGGTTACCGATGTCGACCCGCACGCCTTGGCCGGCGAGCGCGATCAGGTCGAGCAGGCCGCCGCTGCCGTTGACATCCAGAGTCACCCAGTTGCCGCTGGCATCCTTGACTTGCAGGGTGTAGACCACGCCATCGATCAGCGAAATCAGGCTGCTGGTGGTCAGCGTCAGGGTCGGATCAAGACGCGTGCCGCCGGCGACGGTAAAAGTGAAGGTTTTCGAGAATCCGGCCAACAGCGTGGTGAACGAATCGTTGAAGGTCTGCGAGGCGGTGACCGGGGCCAGCGTGACGGTGCCGACGGCGAGGTTATCGCTGGCGATCACTGGCGCGTTGACGTCGACGTCCGGCGCAATGACGTTGGCGGCCACCGAAACGTTGCCGCGTGCGTCGCTGAGGTTGACGGTGAGGTTTTCACCGTTGATCTGCGCACTGCTCAGGGTGACGGTAAACACGCCGAGGTTGTTGACCGTGCCGGTGCCGAGAACGGCGCCGCTGGCCGACTTGATGGTGACGGTTGCGCCGACTTCGCCGGTACCGGTGACGGTCAGACCGTCGGCGCCGACCAGCAGCGCCGTGGCGGCAGCGGGCGGTGTCAGGTCTGGCGCCGTCGCGGTCGCCGCAGCCGATACGTTGCCGCTCGGATCGGCCTGGGTGACGCTGAGCACCTGGCTGTTGATCTGCGCCGATGCCAGTACTACCGAAAAGCTGCCGTTGGCGGCAACGGTCGCGGTGCCGAGCACCACACCGCCGACGCCGCGTACGCTGATGGTCGAACCGGGCACACCGACGCCAGTGAGCGCGGTGCCGCTGCCATTGACGCTGACGCCGGTCGGCGCGCCGGGCGCGGTAATGTCCGGCGCTGTCAGGCTGGCGTTGGGCGACAGATTGCCGGCCGGGTCGACCAGACGCACGGTCAACAGCTGCCCGTCGAGTTGCGCGGTGTTCAGGTTGAAGCTGAACGTGCCGCCACTGCCCACGGTGGTAGTGCCAATCAGCGCGCCGCCCAGGCCGTAGACGTTGACCGTCGCACCGGCTTCGCCCGTACCGCTCAAAGTCAGACCGTTGGCAGCGAGCGTCAGACCGCTGGCCGCGATCGGCGCCTGCACGTCAGGGGCCGTCAGATTGAAGACCTGCGATAGATTGCCCGTCGGGTCGGCCTGTTGAACGTTCAGCTGTTGGCCGTTCAGTTGCGCGCTGGACAGTTGCACGGTGAAGGTGCCGCCAGCATTGACCACGGCGGTGCCGAGGACGGTACCGGCTGCGTTGGTCACGCTGACGGTCGCGCCGGCTTCACCCGTGCCGCTGACCGCCAGACCGGTGCCGTTCAGGCTGACATTGCTCAGCGGCGCTGGCGCGGTGGTATCGGCGACGCTGAGGTTGGTAACCGGCGAAACGTTGCCCGCCGCATCACTCTGCGTGACGCTCAGTTGCTGGCCGTTGAGTTGCGCGGAGGACAAGGTCACCGAGAACGAGCCATTGCCCGCCACCGTCGCCGTGCCCAGCACCGCGCCACCCGCACCGCGAACAGTGACGGTGGCGCCGGCTTCACCGAGCCCGCCGAGGACCAGACCGGCGCCGCTGAGTACCAGTGCTGTCGGAGCGGCTGGGGGAGTGATATCGGGCGCGGTTACGTTAAGCCCGGATGAGGTGTTATTGGACGCATCGGTCTGACTCGCATTGAGCACCTGACCGTTGACCTGCGGCGTATTGAGCTGCGCGCTGAAGGTGCCATTGGCGCCGACCGTCGCATTGCCCAACACCACGCCGCCAGCGCCGGTGATAGTCACCGACGCGCCGACTTCGCCGCGACCGGTGACCAGTGTGCCGCTGGCATTGACCGCCAGATCGCTAAGTGGCGCCGGCGCCGAGGTGTCGCCTGCGGTGATTTCAGTCGGCAGCGAGGCGCCACCCAACGCAGTGTTGGCGGTGACTTCGAGGCTTTGGCCGTTGGTTTGCGCAGGCGTCAGCACCACGCTGAACGTGCCATCCTGGCCTGTGACGCCGGTGCCGATCAGGCTGTTGTCCGGCGCGTAGACATTGATGGTGGTGCCGATCGCCGCCGTGCCGGTCAGCGTCACGCCGTCGGCTGTCAGCACAAGATTGTCCGGCGCAGCCGGGGCTGGCACTGCCGGAACAGTCAGGTCGGCGTCTGCGGACACGTTAGTCGCGACGTCTGTCTGATTTACTATCAGCACTTGCCCGGCGGTGATGCCGGGGTCCAGATCGATCAGGAATGTGCCGTTGGCCGCGACCGTGCCGGTGCCGACTATATTGCCCAGCGCATCGGTCACTTCGACACTGGCGCCGGCTTCGCCACGACCGGCGAGTTGGCTCAGATCGCCGCTGATGGTCAGACCGGTGACGGCATCCGGAGCCGTGGTATCTGCCGCTGGGTAGAGCAGCGCTGGCGATGCGTTTTGCGCCTCGTCCGTCGCGATCACCGACAACAACTGACCATTGGCCTGAGCCGGATTCAGCGTGACGGTGTAGGTGCCGTCGCCCAATGCCACCGCTGTGCCGAGCACGGTGCCGGTGGCGGACAGCACAGTCACGGTGCTGCCGGCTTCGGCGGTCCCGGCGAGCAAGGTGCCGGCGCCGGTCAGCGATGTCACCGTTGGTGCGATAGGTGCAGTGCTGTCGGGCGCGTCGACCAGTACGGGCTCGGACTGGTTGTTTTGCGCGTCGGCTTGCACTACCGAGAGCGCGCGGCCATCCAGTTGCGCAGCCGACAACGTGACGCTGAAATGGCCATCTGCCGCCACCGTCGCCGTGCCGAGCACCACCGCGCCGTCAAGCACGGTGACGGTTGCGCCGGGCTCGCCGGTGCCGGTCACGGTCAAGCCGTCCTGACTGACGTCGAGGTCGGCGACTTCCAGCGGATCGGTGCTGTCGCCTGCCTGCAGAGGTGCTGTGGGTGAAATGTTTGAAGCCGGATCAGTCTGATTGACGCTCAACAGCTCGCCATTCACCTGCGGCGGATTGAGGGTCACGCTGAACGAGCCATTGCCGGTCACGGTTGCCGAGCCCAGTACCGTGCCAGTCGCGCTGAGCACGCGCACCGTGGCGCCGGCTTCACCGCTGCCGGTCAATGTCACGCCGTCGGGCGCGAGAACGAGGCCGGTGGGCGCAGCGGGCAGGGTGATGTCCGGCGCAGTGACGGGCACGATCGGCGAAGGATTACCCGCGGCATCGCGCTGGATCACCGACAAGGCTTCACCATTGAGCAGTGGCTGGTCGAGGGTGACGCTGAAACTGCCATCGGCCGCGACGGTGCCGGTGCCGACGATGGTGCCCAGCGCATTGGTGACGACTACCTGCGAGCCCGCCGCACCGGAACCGGTAATCAGGCTGCCGCTGGCGTCGATCTCGACATCGGTCAGTGCTGCAGGAGGCGTGCTGTCAGGCGCCGTCAGGGTGCCGGCAGGCGAGGCATTGCCGGCTGCATCCGCCAACACCACGAACAGCGCTTGGCCATTGGTCTGCACCGGGGTCACGGTGATCTGGAAACGACCATCGCTACCCACGGTGCCGGTGCCCAGTTCGGTGCCATCGGCCGAGGTAACCCGGACAGTGGCGCCGACTTCGCCGGTCCCGGTGAGGGTGTCGCCATCGGCATTCAGTTGCAGATCGGCCGGCGTCGCTGGCGGGGTCAGATCCGGTGCGGTGATCGACACCGGCGCGCTGACGTTGCCGGGTGGATCGGCCTGCTGCACGCTGAGGATCTGTTGATTGATCTGCGGCGGATTGAGGGTGACGCTGAAGGTGCCGTCGCCGAGTACCACGCTGGTGCCGAGCAAGGTGCCATTGGCATCGCGCACGGTCACGGTCGCGCCGGGTTCGCCAGTACCGATGACCAACGCGCCGGACGAGTTGATATCGACGTTGTCCAGTGGATCAGGCGGGGTGAAGTCCGGTGTGGTCAGGTTCACTGCCGGCGAGTCGTTGCCCGCTGCGTCGGCCTGGACCACGGTGATCACTTCGGCGTTGGTCAACGCCGGGTTCAGTGGCAGGGTGAAGGTACCGGTCGCGCTGACCACGGCGGTGCCAAGCACGTTGCCGTCGCTGTCGATGACGCGCACCTGCGCGCCCGGTTCGCCGCGCCCGGTCAGACTTGCGCCGTCGCCGCCGATGCTCAGTTGCGAAACGGCCGCTGGCGGTGTGCTGTCGACCGAAGTGAACGGCGTGGCTGCCGAAGTGTTGCCCGCCGCATCCGTCAGCGACACGGTCAGCGCCTGGCCATTGGCTTGCGGCGTGGTCAGGGTTATCGCAAACGTGCCGTCGATGCTCACGGTGCCGGTCCCGACCAGCGCTCCGGCGGCGTTGTACACGTTGACCGTGGTGCCGGCCTCACCGGTACCCGACAGCAAGGTGCCGTCAGGGCTTGCCACCAGCGCCGCCGGCGCATTGGGCGCGAGCAGGTCCGGGGCGATCAGGTTGACGCTGTTGGATTCGTTGCCGGCGGTGTCGGCCTGGCTCAGGCTCAAAGTCTGGCCAGAGGTCTGTGCCGGGCTGAGGGTGACGCTGAAGGTGCCGTTGGCCGCCACCACGGCGCTGCCGAGAACCACTCCGCCGGTGCCGAGCACGGTCACCGTGGCGCCGGCTTCACCGCGCCCGGTCAGGGCCGTGCCGTTCGGTGCCAGACTCAGTTCGCTGAGCGGCGTTGGCGCGGCGATGTCGGCAGCGGTGTAGTCGGTCGGTGACGAATTGATACCGGTGCTCGAGGTTGCCACGGCAGACAGCTGTTCGCCGTTGAGTTGCGCGGCGTTGAGGGTGACGCTGAAAGTGCCATTGGCCGCCACCAGCGCGCTGCCGAGCAACACGCCCGAGGCATTGCGAATGCTCACGGTGCTGCCGGCGGTGGCCGAGCCGGTGAGGGTCAGACCGTCGGCGCTGAGGGCCAGGTTGGTCGGTGCACTTTCCGCCAGATTGCCCGGTGCAGTCACCGGCGCCGCCGTTCCGGTGTTGCCGGCAGCATCGATCTGCACCACGGAAAGATTCGATCCAGCCACCGCAGCCGGGGACAACGTGACGCTGAAATTGCCGTTGCTGGCAACGGTCGCGGTACCCAGCAAAATACCGCCGGCATCGCGAACTTCCACGCTGGCGCCGACCTCGCCGATGCCGGTCAGGGTGGCACCATTGGCGCTCACCGCCAGATCGCTCGCTACCAACGGCGCCGTGCTATCGACCGCATTGACGATTGCCGGGGCCGACGGATTGCCTGCCGCATCGGTGGCCGTCACGTTCAGCGGCTGGCCATTGGTTTGCGGGCTGTTGAGGGTAATCTGGAAAGTGCCGTTTGCGGCCGCCGTGGTGGTCCCGAGAAGATTGCCCTGGCTGTCGCGTACGGTCACGATACTGCCGGCCTCGGCGTTACCGGCCAGTTGCACGCCGGCAGCATTGAGGGTCAATGCGCTCGGAATCGCCGGCGCGGTCAAATCCGCGGCGATGACTTCAACCGCCGTCGAAACGTTGCCCGGCGGATCTTCCTGAGTGACGGTCAGCACTTCGGCATTCAGTTGTGCTGCGTTGAGGGTGACCGTGAACGCGCCGGCACTGCCGACCTGCGCGGTGCCGAGCAAGGTGCCGTCGGCGCTGCGCACGGACACCGTTGCGCCCGGTTCGCCATGACCAGTGACGGTGACGCCGTCAGCATTCACCGCGACTTGGGTCAGTGCAGCTGGTGGGCTGATGTCGGGCGCATTGACGCTGGTCGATGGCGAGACGTTGCCGGCAGGGTCGGTCTGGCTGATCGCCAGCGCCTCACCATTGGTCGGCGCCGGCGCCAGGGTCACGCTGAACGAGCCGTCCGCGCCCACCACGGCGCTGCCCAGCAGGGTGCCGTTGGCGGTGGTGACATTGACGGTTGCGCCAGCTTCACCCGTGCCGCTGAGGGTGCTGCCATCGGCGCTGATCAGTGGATTCTGTACAGCGGCCGGCGGGGTGCCGTCTACGGTGATCACACCAGTGGAAGTCGAGGCGTTGCCATTGGCGTCGGTCAGAGTGACCTGCAGGGTTTCGCCGGTGTTCTGCGCGTTGGGCAGGGTGACCTGGAAGTTACCGCTCTGATCGACTACGCCGGTCGCCAACACGTTACCGGCGGCATCGCGCACGGTCACGGTGCTGCCGGCTTCGCCCTGGCCTTTGACCACGGTGCCGACGTCATTGATGCTGACGCCAGTCGCGGCAGCTGGAGGTTGCAGATCGGTAGCGATGATGCCGGCGGGTTGCGACAGGTTGCCGGCGGCATCGCTCTGGATCGCGGTAAGCGCCTGGCCATTAAGTTGTGCCGGCGTCAGCGTCAGGCTGAACGTGCCATTGCTGGCGACCAGTGCAGTACCGAGCACGGTACCTGTGGCGTCGGTGACAGTGACCGTCGCCCCGGCCTCACCGCGTCCAGTGAGTGTCGTGCCGTTGGCATTCAGCGCTAGATTGCTCACAGCATCCGGCGCGGTGCCATCGATCGCCGTCACCGTGCCCGGAATCGACACGTCACCGTCGGGACTTGTGGCGGTCACCTGGAGGACTTGCGCATTGATCTGTTTGCTACTGAGCAACAGGGTGAAGCGGCCGAAGCTGTTGATCAGACCTGAGCCGAGCACAGCGCCGCTGCTGCTGGTTACCGTCACGGTGCAACCGGGCGTACCGGCGCCGGTCAGGGTGAAACCATCGGCACTCAAGGCCAGATCGGTCGGGGTCGCGACCTGGCTACCGTCCAGTCCTGCCAGCGGCACGACGGGCGAATCATTGCCGCCGCCATCCGTGCTGATGACTTCCAGATTGCCGCCGGGCTCGGCCGGTGGGCTGAGGGTCACGATAAAGCGGCCATCCGCATCGGCCGTCGCGGTGCCCAGCACAGCGCCACCGCCGGCAATGCTGACGGTGACCGTGGTGCCGGGTTCGGCAAGGCCAGAGACCTGCGTGCCGGCGGGGTTGAGCGCGAGATCGCTGACCGGCGCCGGCGGCGTGCTGTCCGGCGCGGCAACGGTGCCTGGCAGCGAACTGTTGGCGCCGTCCGACACCACGACTTGCAAGGCTTCGCCATTGGTCTGCGCCGTATCGAGGTCGACCGTGAAGGCGCCCGTGCCGTCAGCGGTTGCGGTGCCGATGACGTTGCCGCCGGCATCCAGCACCTGCACCGTGTTATTGGGCTGCGTGATGCCGGTGACCGTGGCCCCTGCAGGATCGACGACCAGCCCGGTCGGTGCAGGCGGGGCGGTGATGTCCGGTGCCGTAACCGGCGTGGCCGGCGAGGGCAGGGCACTCGCATCGGTCTGGATCACACTCAGCACCTGACCGTCGAGCTGAGCCGGGCTCAGGTTGACGCTGAAATTGCCGTCGCTGGCGACCACCGTAGTGCCAAGCACCGTGCCGTCCGCTGCGCTGACGGTTACGGTGCTGCCCGCTTGCCCGGTGCCGGTCAAGGTCACGCCGTTACTGGCGAGCACGACATTGTCCGGCGCTAGCGGCGCGGTGGTGTCCGCTGCGGTCAGCGGCGTGTTGGGGGAGACGTTCACGCCATCCGATTGGCTCACTTGCAGTTGTTGGCC
The DNA here is from genome assembly GCF_004307535.1 of Pseudomonas sp. Sample_9. Classification (NCBI taxonomy): domain Bacteria; kingdom Pseudomonadati; phylum Pseudomonadota; class Gammaproteobacteria; order Pseudomonadales; family Pseudomonadaceae; genus Pseudomonas; species Pseudomonas sp. Sample_9. The sequence goes on along the minus strand of NZ_RAZO01000109.1, from coordinate 3,227 downwards.
ATCGATCTGCGGGCTGTTCAGCGGCACTGTAAAGGCGCCGGTGCCGTCGACGATTGCGGTGCCCAGCACATTGCCGGCCGAATCCTTGACCGACACGGTGGCACCGGGTTCGCCGGTGCCGCTCAGTTCAGTGCCGCCTGCATTCAGTGTCAGATCCGAAGGGGCAGTGGGGGCCTGGATATCCGGCGCTTCAACTGGAACTGCCGGCGAGCCCGACGGCGAGCCGTCGCTCTGCACGACGCTGAGGTTCTGGCCATTGGTTTGTGGCGAGGACAGGGTGACCTCGAACCGGCCGTTGCTGCCGACAATAGCTGTTCCCAGCACGGTCCCATTGGTGTCAGTGACAGTAACGGTGGCGCCGATCTGACCCGCGCCGGAAACTATGGCGCCATTGGCGGAAATGCTTACATCGGTCACGGCTACCGGTGTGGTCAGATCGGGTGCTATCACGTTGACCGGCGCCGATGGATTGCCGTCCGCGTCGGTCTGGATCACTTGCAGTTGTTGCGCATCGGTCTGTGGTGTGGAAAGTGGAATGGTGAAATTGCCGTCAGCGCCCACCGTGCCGGTGCCGATGATATTGCCGGCCGGATCGCGCACGGTAATCGAAGCGCCGATTTCGCCTGTGCCGGTCAGAGTCTGCCCTTGGCCGTCGAGCGTGACGCCCGTCAGCGGCGCCGGCCCTTGGGTGTCAGGCGTCACATAGTTCAATGGGGCAGAGGTGTTGCCAGCCGCATCACTGGCACTGATCTGCAACGTTTCGCCATTGTTTTGCGGACTGCTCAGTTGCAGGCTGAACGTGCCGTCCGCTGCCACCACTGCCGTGCCGAGCAGGTTGCCGTTGACATCGCGCACCGTCACGGTCGAACCGGCCTGGCCGCGTCCACTCAATTGCGTGCCATCGACGCTCACTGCGATGTCACTCGGTTGAGTCAGCCCGTCGAGGTCAACCGCGATGATAGTCACTGCTGGCGAAGGGTTGCCGGCGGCGTCGGTGACCAGCACGCTCAGCGCCTCGCCATCGATTTGCGCGGGGTTGAGTTGCACGGTGAACGAGCCATCGGCGGCGACCAAAGCTGTCCCCAGCAGCGTGCCTTGCGCATTGGAGACGCTGACTGTGCTGCCGGGTTCGCCACGGCCGGTCACCGAGAGGCCATCGCTGCTCACCGCTACATCGGTCGCCGCGGCGGGGCCGGTGATGTCTGGTGCGTTGAAGGTAACGGCCGGCGATTGCGCACCGGCGCTGTTGACCGCCACGACACTGAAGGTTTCACCGTTGGCCTGCGCACGAACCAGCGTCAGCAGGAAAGTACCGTCAGCGGCCACCGCCGCGCGCCCGAGCAATTCGCCGTTGGCGGCACGGACTTCAATGGTGGTGCCGGCCCGGGCGGTGCCGGTCAGTTGGCTGCCGTCGCTGCTCAAACCAAGATTGCCTGGCGTCGTCGGTTCGACGATCTCCGGCGCGCTGACCGTTGCGCCGGTCGAGATATTGCCTGCGGCATCGGTGGCATTCACTGTCAGCGGCTGACCGCCGGTTTGCGCAGGGCTGAGGACGACGCTGAAGGTGCCATCGGCCGCAACCACGGCGCTGCCGAGCAGGCTGCCATCGGCGGCGCGCACCTGGATGGTCGAGCCGACTTCACCGGTGCCGCCGAGTTGCCTGCCATCGGCGCTCACAGCGAGGTTGCCAGGCGCAGTGGGCGCGGTGGTATCCGGCGCAGTGACCGTACCCGGCGTCGAAACGTTGCCCGCAGGGTCGGTGAGCGTGACGTCGAGCGGCTGGCCATTGTTCTGCGGCGTACCCAGGTCGACCTGGAAACTGCCATCGGCGCCAACGGTACCGGAACCCAAAAGGTTGCCGGCTGCATCGCGTACCTGAACGACACTGCCAGCTTCGCCAAAACCACTCAGCACCCGGCCATCGGCCGACAAGGTTAATCCCGTCGCGGGCGCAGGAGGCGTCGCGTCTCCACCGCCACCACCACCTCCGCCGCCCCCACTTCCGCCGGCAGCGGCTGCCGCACCACCCGCGCCCAACAGGCCAAGCCCGGCAATCGCCCAGGCCGGCGTCGCGCCATCCACCACACCGACGCCAGCGATCAGCTCGTCCAGCGAATTGATTTCGTCAAAGGTAAAGCCATTGAACGGCTCGGCGCTGTAGCGCGCCTGCCACAGCGTCGCGTCGTCACCCTGAAAGACAATGTCATTGGGCACGCCGTCAGGGCTGGTGACAAAGAAATTGGAGATTTTGATTTGCTCGCCAGACTTCAGATTGACGATCAAATCCTGACCGCTGCGACTGGTCGACGCCAGTTGGTCGGGGCGGACCGGCATTTGTACAACTGAAGGCTGACTGAGCTGAACATTGCCCCAGTTCTGGGCAGTGAGCTGAGAATTGGCTTTGTCGGCAATGACGATGTTGTCCATTACTACTCCCTGTAAATGGGTGGGTGGACGTCCACGGATGGTTTTAAAACCATAGATAGGGAGTTTGAAATAAGGCTGCCTGATTTTTGGCGAGTTACCGAAGTGGCATTTTTCCGATGACTATCCAGCTGAAATTAAAAGAAATTTGTAAGGCTGCCGTTTGTCGGGCCGTTGGATCCAACGAATAATTGGATGAAACAAAATGTGTCTTTTTTAAAATTGGCAAAAAAGACCGAAGAGGAAGCAGAATCGCAACCGTAACGTTGATGGCTAATTAGTATTGAAATTATTAAGCGCTATAAATGAATTGCGCAGTCGTCCATTGGCGAAGGTATTAATCAATAAGCGCAGGAAGGACGACAAGCTTTGTATAAGTATTTACGCTTTTTCGTTTCAGCGGATTTTTCGCCTCCACATCACTTCATGCGCTAGCTATCGATCGCCGAAGTGATAGAGAACGGATGGGCACTAGTGTTTACGTGGCACAGAGCGCATCGCGATTTCTTTCAAACTCTCTGAACCGCTCAAGGTCAATCCTTGTAACGGTCACGTCATTCACATCAGAGGTGAAGGAATGGATAACTACCACATCAGTAAAAACCAGCAGCGCTGGGAACTGGTCAAAGAAGGCGCGCAGCGTGCGTCGAAAACGGCTGCGACCAAAGCCGAGATCACGCAGATTGCCAGCGACTACCTCCAAGACAAAACCGCCTCGCTGAAAATCCATAAAGAAGATGGGACGATCCAGGAAGAACGCACCTTTCCGCGCGCAGCCGACCCGCGAAAAACCAAAGGCTGAG
>NZ_RAZO01000430.1:0-23954 GCF_004307535.1 Pseudomonas sp. Sample_9 | reverse complement strand
AAATGCACTCGTAGCTCAGCTGGATAGAGTACTCGGCTACGAACCGAGCGGTCACAGGTTCGAATCCTGTCGAGTGCACCATATACCAAGAAGCCCGCGTTTAACGCGGGCTTTTTGCTGTCCGGGATTTGGCTTTTCCCTTCACGCAGCCTCTTTCATCAAAATCAATTTGAGCACTGCGGCCTCGCTTGAGGTCGTAACGATAGCTCGTGGTCGAAGTGCGCGTGTTGATCTTGTCCGGCTTGCCCAGTGCGCTTTCGACATCGCGCTGACTCATGCCGGCAATCACTCGCCGATTGATGATTGCTTCGCGCCGCTGCCTGTTATCGATCAGGGTTCCACATTTGTGTTCGGTGCCGCCGACGATGCCCGGTTCGCGTCCGCTGTCTTTCATGCCGGTCACGGCTTCGTGATTGAACTCCGGCATGATCGCGACCCAGCCAGGCGAGTAGGGGTGAACTTCCTGAGCAGAAAGCTGCTCGCCAATTGCGCAGCTCATCGACGTGAACGTGACGCTGCCGTCAGCGGCCTGGCAACGATGAAGCGTGGTGGCTTTGGAAGGGATGGCAGGGAGCAGGGCGGTCAGTAGAAGAAGCGCGGGTTTTGATGGCATTCGATGTCCTCCGTGACGATCTACCCTCAAGGGTAGTCGCTGCTTTTTGCATTGCCGGTGTGTTTTCTTTTCAAGATGAGTCGTCGCATTTGCACGGGTCAGGCAGGTGCTCAGGTTTGTTTCGCAAGCGCTTGTTTCAGCCGTGATTTTTTCAACGTTTTAAACCGTCAGGCGTGTATCATTGCGCCCGTCAGCCCCGCCGGGGCTTATGGAAAACCTCCATGGACTTACCCAGTAGTTGTTCAGTAAACCGTTTCACCAATCATGAATTGACTGATTGATCCTTCCGGCGTGCCCCGCTGCTGGGAGTGGAGTTCGCCTATGTCCGAAATCGAAGTAAAGAAAACACAGGAAAGCCTGCAGGACCGCCTGGCTCAGGTCGTCGAGTTGCTGCAGCGCCAGCGTGTCGTTGAAGACCTGACTCATCGCCAGGAAGGTCCGCACCACGACCGCGTGGAAAACCTGGTTCACCGGCAAAACCTCGTCGAGCTGCAACGCAAGCTCGATGATCTGCACTCCGCCGACGTCGCCTACATCCTTGAAGCCTTGCCGCTGGACGATCGTCTGACGCTCTGGCAACTGGTCAAGGCCGATCGCGACGGCGACATTCTTCTTGAAGTATCCGATTCCGTCCGTGAGACGCTGATCGCCGACATGGACGATCACGAGCTCCTGGCTGCGGCCAAGGACATGGACGCCGACGAACTCGCTGACCTGGCCTCCGAGCTGCCGCGAGACGTTGTCCATGAGCTGATGGAAAGTCTCGATAACCAGCAGCGCGAACGCGTGCGCTCGGCCCTGTCCTACGACGAGGACCAGGTCGGTGCGCTGATGGACTTCGAAATGGTGACGATCCGTGAGGACGTCAGCCTCGAAGTGGTGCTGCGTTACCTGCGTCGCCTGAAAGAGCTTCCTGGTCACACCGACAAACTGTTCGTGGTCGATTACGACGGCGTGCTCAAAGGCGTGCTGCCGATCAAGCGTCTGCTGGTCAACGATCCGGAGAAGCAGGTCGCGGAAGTCATGGCCAGCGATCCGGTCAGTTTCCACCCGGACGAAGATGCCTACGACGCCGCTCAGGCATTCGAGCGTTACGACTTGATCTCGGCGCCGGTGGTCGACAAGAACGGCAAACTGATCGGCCGTCTGACCATCGACGAAATGGTCGACCTGATCCGTGAGGAAAGCGAAAGCGAAGTCCTCAACATGGCCGGTCTGCGCGAAGAGGAAGATATCTTCGCCTCGGTGTGGAAGTCCCTGCGTAACCGTTGGGCGTGGCTGGCGGTGAACTTGATCACTGCATTTGTCGCATCGCGGGTGATCGGTCTGTTTGAGGGCTCGATCGAGAAATTGGTAGCACTGGCGGCGCTGATGCCGATCGTGGCGGGTATCGGTGGCAACTCCGGTAACCAGACCATCACCATGATCGTGCGCGCCATGGCGCTGGATCAGGTCAGCACCGGCAACACCTCGCGCTTGATGCGCAAAGAACTGGCGGTCGGTTTGATCAACGGTCTGGTCTGGGGCGGGGTGATCGGTGTGGTCGCGTACATGCTCTACGGCAGTTGGTCACTCGGTGTGGTCATGACGGCGGCGATGACACTCAATCTGTTGCTGGCGGCGTTGATGGGCGTGTTGATCCCGATGACGCTGGCGAAAATGGGTCGCGATCCGGCGATGGGCGCCAGCGTCATGATCACGGCAATGACCGACAGCGGTGGCTTCTTTATCTTCCTCGGGTTGGCGACAATCTTCCTGCTCTGATCTTGTGCAATGAAAAGCCCGTCAAATCGACGGGCTTTTTTGTGCCTGCCACACTCAATTGCCAAGCGGCCATCTGTCATATTGCGGGCAAAAAAAAGCCAGCAATCATGCTGGCTTCAATATGTTCGGTATAACTCAGGACGCGTCTGCGGCCATTTCTGCGTCGTGTGCGATCAGCGACACCAGGGCGTTCTGCTGACGGTGCGACAGCTGACGGAAGCGCTGCAACAGCTCGCGCTCGTGCAGCGACAGCTCCGGGCTGTCCAGGCGCATGCTCAGCTCTTCGCCCAGTGCGCCTTCCTGAATAAGACTCTGCTCAAGGCGCGCAATGATCTCGGAGTTCATGCTGCGATGATGATTGCGAGCCACCTCGGCAATGCGTTCACGCATTCCGTCTGGCAGACGTACGACAAACTTGTCAGCCGTACGGCTGGAATAAATTGCCTGTTTCAATGGGCGCATATATTTAACCGGTTAGTTCAGGGGAGCGGTTCTCGGGATTGGCCGCAGGATGTGTGGTAGGACAAGCATCCGGACCAATTGGTTCAACCTGAATTGTTAAGAGGCCGGCATCATGCCTCAAAATTGCCAGATCATTGGCGTCAATTCTGTGACAAATATTGAGCCGGGTAAAGGCGTAATGCCAGCACCAGTTGTCAGAAATGCGGACTGGTTGGAAAACTTTCCATCCTTCCGTATCGCTGCCCGCTTTTGAATGCACATCTGTTGATGTCCGAAGACTTCGGAACGTGCATGCTATGCGGCTCGCTATTCTTGATCCCTATGTGTACAGGATAGTGGCAATTTGCCGATTTACTAGAGGCAGGACCCGTCGGAGGGCGTTTTCGGGATGGATGGCAAGCTTTTTTACCTGATGGGGCCGTCTGGTTCGGGCAAGGACAGCCTGATTGATGCATCACGTGAGCCACTGCGGGCGTTGAACTGTGAAGTAATGCGCCGGGTGATTACCCGCTCGGCGGAGTCCGTCGGCGAAGATGCAATCGGCGTGACACCTGAAGAGTTCGACCGGCTAGAGCGCGCCGGGGCCTTTTCCTTGGCTTGGCAAGCCAACGGCTTGTCTTACGGTATCCCCGAGGAAATGGATGAATGGTTGCGAGGCGGGCGGCATGTGCTGGTGAATGGTTCGAGAGCGAACCTGCGCCAGGCAATGGAGTGTTATCCGACCCTCGTGCCGATCCTGCTGACCGTCAAAGACGAGGTTCTGCGAGAGCGCTTGCTCAGCCGTGGCCGGGAGACCCCTGAGCAAATCGATGCGAGGCTGGCTCGCAACGCACTGTTCAAAGACCGAAGATCCAGCGACAGCCCCGTTCATCAGATCGACAATTCTGCTGATCTTGCTGAAGCTGTCTCTGCATTACTCGAGGTGATCCGGCTCAACGCAGAACCGGATCGAACTTGATCTTGCGCCCTGCAATCAGCGCCAGCACAAACAGCACCGCAAACACGCCACAGCCAACCAGAGGCAAGGTGACTTCCGTCTCCTCGAACAGCGCCAGGTGGGTAACGCCACTCAGTAAAGCGAGGATCAGAAATCCTGTCGCCGATTTGGACATGTTGTACTCCTGAAGATATTTCAAAAAACCAGACGTTCGGTGATTGGCGCCGAGGCTTGCTCAGGCTCGCTGACCATTTGTGTAGAAGCGTCGCTGCGTTCACTCAACACTGCCCACTGCGGCGCTTTCTGCACTTGCAGGTAATGCGGCATGCGCTGCGCCACTGGCTGCTCAACGTCAGCCTTGGGAAAAAAATGCGATCCGAGCAAGAAAGCCAATGCCGCTGCGTTTGCAAGCAAGAGGGTGCTGTTCATGGCACGACGCTCCAAATTGTTCTTTTTGATAGAACAGGCATAGCAGCCGCCGTGCCAACAGTGTAACGGCTGATAAGTCCTTTAAAAACAATGGTTTGGTATGTTTTTTCCGGCGACGCTGATTGCAATCTGCAATGACCGCATTTCCGCGTAGTGCAATTTGCCCGGTAAAAGTTCCCGCAATCTTCCAGGGCGTTTGCCTACACTTAAAAAGCCCTACGGACGACATGACAAAACAGGGGCCGGCCGTTAACATGCACGCCGTCTGTCGCGTCGCATACAGCCCGCGTCAATCAGTGTCTCAGTAGCTCAATTGGATAGAGCATCCCCCTCCTAAGGGGAAGGTTGCAGGTTCGAACCCCGCCTGGGACACCACCTCTTCAATAAACAAAAAGCCCCGTCGCACTTACTCGTGCGGCGGGGCTTTTTGCGTTGGAGCGCTGGCGAGCTCTACAGCAACTCCGAGCGGCGCAACGCCTCGATGGTTTCAATCAGGTCGTCGTACGCCACCGGTTTGCCCAGATGCTGATCGAACCCGGCTTCCCGGGATTTCTGCATGTCGCTCTGAGTGCCATACCCGGTGAGGGCGATCGCTGGTACGTTTTTCACCAGCGGCAGTTTGCGCAGGGCAGCCATCAGTTCATAGCCGGTCATGACCGGCATGCCGAGGTCGGAGATGATCAGATCGAAGCGCGTGCTCTCAGCGGCTTTCAGCGCTGCCACCGGATGATCGAAGGCCGTTACGTCGGCGTCTTCCATCTCCAGCAGCAGCTTCAAGGTCTCCAGCACTTCCGGCGAGTCGTCGACCAGCAGAATGCTCAAGCCATCGAGCTTGCCGGAAACCGGTTCAACCTCGGCTGTTGCAGCGGTTTCTTCGACATCAGTCGACAGCGGCAGGCGAACGGTAAAGGTACAACCGGCGCCGAGCCCCGGCGAAGCAACCTTCACCGTGCCGTGCTGGGCTTCGGTCAGTTGCCGTACCAGTGACAGGCCTATGCCCAAGCCTTCACGTTGATGGTTGGTGTGCTGTTTTTCTGCCTGGCCGAACAGATCGAAGACGTGTTCGAGGTTTTCCGCAGCGATGCCGACGCCGTTATCCTTGACGTCCAGTTGCGCCATTTTCCCGCTCTTGCTGGCGATCAACTCAATGCGCCCGCTCGGTGGTGTGAACTTCAAGGCATTGTTGACCAGATTCCAGATGATCTGCTCGACCCGTGTCGGGTCGGCATGAATGATCAACGGTGCTTCAGGCAATTGCAGGTCGATGCGCGTGGCGTGCTGCTCATTGAGCACTACCGTGTGTATGTCACGCAGAACCGCGCTCAGATCGACACGCGCCAATTGCAGTTTGAGCTTGCCGGTGCGCACGCGCGCTACGTCAAGCAGGTCGTCGATGATCCTTGCCTGGCTGTTCACTGCATCGCAAATGGTATTGACCGCTTTGGTCGCCGGTCCGGCGGTGCGGATCATTGGCAGGCGCCGCAGCAGTTCGGCGTTGAGCTGGATCAGGTTGAGCGGGTGCTTGAGTTCGTGGGACATGACCGCGAAGAACTCATCACGCAGGGACACGGTATTGCGCGTCTGCGCCAGTTCCTTGCTCTGTTCATCCTGCTGGCGCTTGTGCCCGGTCAGGTCGCGGGCGATTTTCACATAGCCTTGCAAGCGATCGCCGCTGAGCAGGGTGACCTCGCCGCTGCAGAAGAAACGGCTGCCATCCTTGCGCACATGCCAACGCTCATCCTCCGAGCGGCCGTGCTGGCGGGCGGTGGACAATTCGCTTTCAGCCATGCCGGCAGCACGGTCTTCGGCTGTGAAGATGAAATCGTAGTACTGACCTTCGGCCTCGTTTTTGCTGTGGCCAAAGATCAGTTCAGCGCCTTTGTTCCAACTGGTGATCGCACCCATTTCATCGAGGATGATAATCGCGTAGTCACGCGTACTCTCAGCGACCAGACGCATGCGTTCTTCGCCCAGGCGCAGCTCTTCCTCGGCTTCGCGGCGTTTGCTGATGTCGATGAAGGTCAACACGGTGCCGTCGATGTGGTCTTCGCTGGAGCGATAAGGCAGCAAGCGGGCGATGTACCAGCGGTTATCGGTACTGTTGACCTCGCGTTCGATCATGTTCAGCGATTCGAACACTTGCGCCGCGTCCTCGGTCATCGCCGGGTAATTCAGGCGATGGGTGATATCCAGCAGTGAACGGCCGGTGTCTACCGGCAACATGCTGAAGATGTCGGTGGCGCGCGGCGTGAACCATTTGATGCGCATGCTGCGATCGACGAACACCGTAGCAATGTCGGTAGAAGCGATCAGATTGGTCAGATAATCGTTGATCTTGTCGGTTTCTTCGACTTTGGTCTTCAGCTCGTAATTGACCGTCAACAGCTCTTCATTGATCGACTGCAACTCTTCCTTGCTGGTCTCGAGCTCTTCGGTGGCCGAGCGCAATTCTTCGTTGATCGCCTGCATCTCCTCGTTGGAAGCCTTGAGCTCTTCGCTGGAGATTTCCGACTGTTCGATGGTGTCCTGCAAATGCAATTTGGTGCGTTGCAGCTCACGTTCCAGGTTCGAGAGCACTTGGCTTTCAGTCTGCAGCACCGTGGTCAGCGCCTGCTCGTGCGCGTCGATCTCCGTTTCATCGAAGGTCACCAGCACGCACTCGCTGTCGAAGTCGTCGTCCTTGTACGGCTGCGCAATCAGCGTGATGCGGTACTGGCGCTCCTCGCGCTTGAGCAGCACTTCACGCGAGCACACAGTGAGGTTGCTTTGCTGCACCTGGAACAGTGTCGTGCGAATTTCCAGGCGCAGTTCCGGCAGGATCAGCGTCAGCAAGTTGCGTGACAGCTCGCCGCCGACATGCCGCAGGAAACGCCCGGCGGCTTCGCTCATGTGAAGAATATCGGCATTGGTGTCGACGATGATGCTCGGCGGGGCGAAGCGTTCTATGGCGCGGCGGTGGATATCGGCAAACGACAGCTTGACGGGCTCGATGGCTTTCGATGGCGGTCGGGAAACGCTGGTGCGCATGTAACCGCCACGTGGCATGGTCGGGGTGCGACGGCTGTTCGGGGTACCGGTCTTGGCGCGGAAGATGCGGTTGCGCTTGTCCACTGGCGCGAACAATTCATGGCAGGCATCGGCGCTTTCAGAGGTGCCGAGAAACAGGAAACCGCCCGGTCGCAGGGCAAAGTGGAACATCTGCAGGATTTCCCGCTGCACCTCGCGATCCAGGTAAATCAGCAGATTGCGGCAAACGATCAGGTCGATCTGCGAGAACGGCGGGTCGGACAACAGGCTGTGCTTGGCGAACAGCACTTTCTCGCGGATTTCCTTGCGAATCCGGTAATGCTCATTGTCCTTGACGAAATAATGTCGCAAGCGGGTTGGCGGTACGTCGGTAACGATGGCTTGCGGGTAGGTGCCGGCGCGGCCGGTGGTGATCGCACGTTCGTCGATATCGGTGGCGAACACTTGCAGGTTGGCCTTGCTGCTTTGTACCTGCATCTGATCGTCGAGCAGGATCGCCAGGCTGTAGGCTTCCTCGCCGGTCGAGCAACCGGCAGACCAGATGCGCAGTTCTTCTTTTTCCGACGAGTCGGCAACCGACTGCACCAGTTGCGGCAGCACATCGCGCTCGAGGGCTTCGAAGGCTTCGCGGTCACGGAAGAAGTTGGTCACGCCGATCAGCATATCGCCGAGCAAGGCCTTGGCTTCTTCCGGGGTATTTTGCAGGTAGTTGTAGTAAGCGCTGAGGTCAGACTGGCTGGTGACCTGCATGCGCCGCTCGATGCGGCGCAGCACGGTGGCGCGCTTGTAGTGTTTGAAATCGTGACCGGTGCTGCTGCGCAGGTACAACAGGATTTCATGCAGGCGTTGTTCGGCGATCGACGCCTCGTGTTCGTTTGCAGGCTTCAAGGCTTTCAAGTCGGGATCATTGGCGCTGGGTAATTTGATGTTCTGGGAGTTGCGCCAGAGCTCCATCAGTTTCTGCGGCATCTCGACCACTGGCAGCACCAGATCGACCATGCGCGTCTCGATGGCGGCGCGCGGCATGCCGTCGAACTCGGCGTCTTCCGGCACTTGCACCAGCGTCACCCCGCCCTGTTCCTTGATTCGCGACAAACCCACCGCACCATCGGAGCCGGTGCCTGACAACACCACGCAGAACGCCCGCTCACGGTGCACATCGGCCAGATCGCGAAAGAACAGGTCGATGGCCGTGTGGCGCGCCTGCGGCGAACCGGCCGTGCTGACCCGCAGATAGCCGTCGTTCATCGACAGCGAATGCGCTGGCGAGATCACGTACACACAGTTCTTTTCGATCGGCACCGGCTGCGTCACTTGCAGCACCGGCATGCGCGTCGATTCCTGAATGATCTGGTCGGCGATGCTTTGGTGATCGGGCGACAGGTGCAAAATGATCACGAACGCCATGCCACTGTCCTTCGGCATATGCTCGAAAAACAGCTTGATCGCTTGCAGGCCGCCCGCCGAGGCGCCGATGCCCACCACCGGGAAATTCAGGTGGCTGGGGGTGACATCCTTGCGCTCGGGCGCAGAGGGCGAGGCAGGGGTTTTCGAGGTCATCACTTCGGCCTTTTTTTGTGGCGGTACAAGCGTATCGCGGACGTCCGGGGGCGCAGGTAATTGAGCAGAATAAACCTCATTTGGGGATCTGCCTGCATTTTTGAAGGACAAATGTGCTGTCTGTGTCTTTGACCTCCGGCGATTGGCAACCGTGCCGATTATTTTGCCGGTGTGATGATCGGTGGTCAGTCGTCGTTGATTTCGACTTTGCCAAGGCTCCCGCTGACCTCGGTAACATGCCGGCGGCCGTAGACTTCGTAGCTAGTCCCGCTGGCCTCGACGCCCGGCTTGCGCACGGCCAGTTGGGCGAATAACCCAGCCTTTTCGCTGTAGCTGCCGAACCAGTTGACCAGCGCCCCGATGTAGCATTCGCCGCCAATCATTACCGGCAGGTCGGTGATCTTTTCGATGGCATAGTGCGTTGGGCCGTAGCTGTAGTAATCGCCGTCTCCGGTACCCGTGGGAGGAATTGGGCAAAGGGGCGAGTTATTGGTTGAGTCGGGGGCGGCTTTCATCGCTTGAGTGACGGCGTGGTCGAGTGCCGCGTGCAAATCCGCTTCGAGGTCATAGGTGCTGGTGCCGTCTTCTTTATGTTGCGTGGTTGGCACTTGCAGGGAGTAAGCGTAACGCACGGACACCGTCGGTACCTGACGGTTGATCTTCAGCGGATTGAGCAGGTACAGATTATCGACACCATAGGCGCCGTTTCGGTAAGCGGCATAAATTCTGTCGTGAAGCCTGATCCAGCTGATTGCCTGATTGGCGCCACGGTCGTTGGTGTAGAACAGCGAGCTTTCCGGCTCGACCGATCTTTTGACAAACCGCTCGCCCGTTCGGCGCCAGGTTTCCACGTAGGTGAACAAGCCAGTGCCGCCTGCGTATGTGTCGACGATAAGGTCGCGCTGGCCATCATTGTCCAGATCCAGCAGTGCGTAGGAAGACCGTCCGGTCTCGGCGGCGCCGTCGATGCTTGAGGCGTTCAATGCTTTCCATTCGTCCTCGCTCACGCCTTTGGGACGCGACTTGGGGAAGTTGGTTTGCTCGCCGTAGCTGTCGACTGGATCGCCCGCGAACGATGTCTGCGAAGACTCGAAAGCCCGTGCGGCCAAGGCATGTTCCAGCGCAAATTCCGGGTGGTTTTTGCTCTCGGCACGAATGCTTTGTTGCAGATCGTTCATCGCTTGAACATCCACGGTGTCCGGCTGCCACGCCACGGCTTGTGTCCACTGTGCCTTTAATATCTGCAGTCGCTGGCGGTAGCTGCCATCCAGGCAAGCGACATCGTCCGCGCAGGCGTTGCGGGTTTTCAGCCAGGCGCGCTGGGTGCGCTTGAGTTCAGGTTGCCCCGCTGTGGCAGTTGTCATCAGTTGGCGATACAGCGTGCCCATCTGCGCGTCTAGCTCATACAGCGATTTATTCGCGCAAATCATGTTTTCCACGTCGTTCGCCGCTTTTTTGCAATCCATCGCCGCCGCTGTCGCTTGCTGGATAAAGACAAGCAAACACGCTGACAGGATGTAGCGTCCCTTGATGTACACGATTCAGTCCTTATGCAAATCCTTGAGCAGGCGCGCAGAGTAATACTCCAGGCAACATTCTTGAAGCACCACCCTCAGGCCTGGGCATTTTTGGCCGATAACCCGAACGGTGAGTTCAGACTCCAGCGAAATCGCTTGATGGCGCATGGCCTCCGGCTATCATCTGCGCGCCTGAAATCGCCTCGGTTCGTTTTCTTCAATTGCCTGGAAATCCTCGATGTCGTCGTATCACCAAAAAAGCTTTCTGATCGTCGATGATTTTTCCGATTTCCGCAGTTCCGTGCGTTCGATGTTGCGTGAGCTCGGCGTCAAGGATGTCGATACTGCCGACACTGGGGAGCAGGCGCTGAAGATGTGCTCGCAGAAGTCCTACGATTTCATTCTTCAGGACTTCCACCTCGGCGACGGCAAGAAGAACGGCCAGCAGGTGCTCGAAGACCTGATGTCGGAAAAGCTCATCAGCCACGAAGCCGTTTTCGTCATGGTCACCGCCGAGACCAGTCAGGCGATGGTGCTCAGTGCGCTGGAGCATGAGCCGGATGCGTACCTGACCAAGCCGTTCAACCGTTCCGGGCTGGCCCAGCGCCTTGAGCGTCTGGAGCAACGCAAGACGTTGCTCAAACCGATTCTGCAGGCCCTTGATCGCGGTAAGCCGGTCGAGGTGCTCAATGCCTGTATTGCCCTGTGCAAACAGGACATCCGCTATTCGCCGCTGTGCCTGCGCTACCGCGCCGATGCGCTGCGCGACATGAATCAGAACGAAGCGCTGGAGCGACTCTACGACGGCATCATTGCCGACCGTCCGTTGCCGTGGGCCTTCGCTGGATTGGGCAAGTTGCTGTTCAAACGCGGGCAGGTCTCGCAGGCCAAAGAGGTCTATGAAAAGGCCTTGAAAGTGTTCCCGATGATGCCGGCGCTGTATGACGGCATGGCTGATGTGCTGGTGGCCGAAGGCGACAGCAAAGGCGCGCAGCGGGTGCTCGAAGAAGCGATCCGTCTGTCGCCGCTGGCGGTGCGCCGCCAGGCTTTGCTCGGCAAATTGGCCATGGCCAACGAAGATTTCGAAACCGCCTCGCGTGCTTATCGCCAAGCGGTAGCGCAGGGCGCGCAGTCGCGTTTCAAGGACCCGGAAAGCAATCTCGGCCTGGCTCATGCGCTGATCAGCAAGGGCAGCGATCGCGGCCTCGACACGCGCACGCGGCTGGAGATCAACACCACACTCAGCGCCGTGGCCAAGGAGAACCCGAGCGACCCCGGCCTGCAAATCCGTGCGCGACTGATGAAGGCCACCAGCCTGCTGCTCAACGACGCTGAAACCGCCGACAAGCTCACCGAACAAGCACTGATGCGCCTGGATGGCATGGAGCAATTCATGAGCCCCGAGGCGGCGTTGCTGGTGGCCAAGCAGTTGCAGATGCTCGGTCAGGCCGAGGCGGGCACTTCGATGCTCAAGAGCTGCGCGGAGATTTACGGGGATGACCCGGCGGTGATGAAAGACATTGCCAAGCTCACCGACGATCCGACGATTCTCAGTTCGAGTAACGCTGCGGCCGATCTCAACCGCCAGGGCGTGCGCGTGTACAAGACCGGCAATCTGGTCGAGGCCCGCGAGGTGTTCCGCAAGGCGCTCAAGCTGCAACCGAAAAACATCAGTATTGCGCTGAACCTGGCCCAGTCGCTGCTGCACGGCACCGACACCAGTGTGCCGTCGGCGGAGCTGGAAGAATGTCGGGCCTGCCTGAAACTGGTGGGCCTGATGCCCGACACCGACGCGCGTTTTGCGCGTTATCAGAAGCTGAAAAGCAAGGCGTTTGGCGAATGAACCCAATTGATCCGGCGCTGGATTTTTCCACGGTGATTGCCTCCACCGTCCACGACATGAAGAACTCCCTGGCCATGCTGATGCAGGCGCACAGCCAGTGGCTGGCGCGTCTGCCGAAAGAGCTGCGCGACGGCTCGGAGCAGGGCGTGATCGACTTCGAGTTCGCCCACCTCAACGGCATGCTGGTGCAGTTGCTCGGGCTGTACAAACTCGGCGTGAATCAGTTGCCGCTGCAGCCGGCGTATCACGAACTCGACGATTTCATCGAGGCGCAACTGGCCGCGCATCAGGAAGTGTTTGCCAGTCGCGGCATCATCGCCACCTATGAAGTCGATCCGTTGAGCCCGCTGGGTTTCTTCGATCGCGAGCTGATCGCCTCGGTGCTCGGCAACTGCATCAACAATGCGATCCGTTACGCCCGCGAGTCGCTGCTGATTACCGTCAGCGACGAAGCCGGGCAACTGGTATTGAGCATCAACGACGACGGCGACGGTTATCCGGCGCAGATGCTCGAGCGTCAGGCCGATTACGTGCAGGGCATCAATCACAGCAGCGGCAGCACCGGGCTGGGTCTGTATTTCGCCAATCGCATCGCCGCGCTGCATCAGCGCAACGGCGTGGAAGGGCGCACCGAAATCAGCAATGGCGGGCCGTTGGGTGGTGGGGTGTTCAGCCTCTACTTGCCCTGACATGACCTGTAGGAGCTGACGAGTGCAACGAGGCTGCGATCTTTTGCCTTTGATTTTTTCAAGATCAAAAGATCGCAGCCTCGTTGCACTCGTCAGCTCCTACGCAGCTCCTACGGGTTCTGCAGGATAGGGATTTTTGCGGGGGCTGCTTGATATTCCGAACAGGCGAAGCCTATTTTGTCCGGGTCGCCGTTCGCGGCTCGCACAATAACAAGGATTGCGTCATGACAACCGATGGCCAGGGTTCACTCGCGCAGCGATTGACCGGCATTGATGAGATTGAATGTGTCACCCCGGATCTGAACGGTGTGCCACGGGGCAAGGTGATGACCGCCGAGGGTTTTCTCGAAGGGCGGCGTTTGCAGTTGGCGCGGGGTGTGCTGCTGCAATGCATCATGGGCGGCTATCCGCCGGCGCGGTTCTACGGCAGCGATGACGGCGATCTGGCGCTGGTTGCCGATCCTGCGCAGATTCACCGTTTGCCCTGGAGCGACGAGCCGCGCGCCATGGCGATTTGCGACGCTGACGAACTGAGCGGGGAGAGCTCCAGTCTCTCGACCCGTGGCCAGCTCAAAGCGGTCATCGCCCGTTACGCTGCGCACGGCCTGGCGCCGGTGGTGGCGACCGAACTGGAATTTTTTGTCTTCGCACCCAATACCGATCCGACCCAGCCGTTCCGTCCGCCAGTCGGCCTCGACGGCCGCCGCGAGGATGGTCAGTCGGCGTTCAGCGTCAGTTCCAACAACGGTCTGCGGCCGTTCTTCAGCGAAGTGTATAAATGCATGGCGGCCCTCGGCCTGCCGCGCGACACCTTCATGCATGAAATGGGCGTCAGCCAGTTCGAGATCAATCTGCTGCACGGCGACCCGCTGCTGCTGGCCGATCAGACGTTCCTGTTCAAGCACCTGCTCAAGGAAGTCGCGCTCAAGCATGGCCTGAGCGTGGTGTGCATGGCCAAACCGCTGGCGCACACACCGGGCAGCTCGATGCATATTCACCAGAGTATCGTTGAGATCGGCAGCGGCAAGAATGTCTTCACTGACTCGAACGGCGAGCCGACGGCGATGTTCCGCCACTTCATCGGCGGGCAACAGGCAGGCCTCGCCGATTTCACCGCACTGTTTGCGCCCAACGTGAATTCCTATCAGCGCCTGTGTCATCCGTACGCGTCGCCGAACAATGCCTGTTGGTCCCATGACAATCGCGCCGCCGGCTTGCGTATTCCCGCCAGCTCGCCGGTCGCACGTCGGGTCGAAAATCGTCTGCCGGGCGCCGACGCCAATCCGTATCTGGCCATCGCCGCCAGTCTGGCTGCGGGTTTGCATGGCATCGAGCAGGAACTGGAGCCGAGCGCGGCAATCCAGGGTGAGTTCGCCGTGCCGGATAATCTGGCCTTGCCGTGTACTTTGCACGCCGCGCTGGAGCGTCTGAAACGTAGCCAGTTGGCGAGGGAACTGTTCGGGTCGGAGTTCATCGAAGGCTACATCGCTTCGAAGACCATGGAGTTGACCAGCTTCTTTGATGAAATTACTCCCTGGGAGCGCCGTGTGCTGGCCGCCCAGGCCTGACGTATCGCTGCTGCCGGGCTGTCGTTCTGACCGCCCGGTATTTACTGCAAGGAGCCGCTCGGAACGCCGATGCGCCAAATCTGGAAATCCTTTCGAGCGCTGTATTTCGCCTCGCTGATGATGTTGATCGGCTCAGGCCTTCTTTCTACTTATCTGGCTTTGCGTCTGGCTGCCGACAACGTCGACGGGCTGTGGGTCGGTGCGCTGATGGCGGCCAACTATTTCGGTCTGGTGCTGGGCGGCAAGATCGGCCATCGCCTGATCGCCCGGGTCGGGCATATCCGTGCCTACTCGGCGTGTGCGGGGATCGTCGGCGCGGCGGTGCTCGGCCATGGTCTGGTGGACTGGCTGCCGGCGTGGCTGGTGCTGCGGACGATCGTCGGTCTGGGCATGATGTGTCAGTACATGGTCATCGAGAGCTGGCTCAACGAGCAGGCCGATGCCAATCAGCGCGGGCTGGTGTTCAGCGGTTACATGATCGCCTCGTACCTGGGCCTGGTGCTGGGCCAGCTGATTCTGGTCATGCACCCCGGCCTCGGCCTGGAACTGCTGATGCTGGTGGCGCTGTGCTTTGCCCTGTGTCTGGTGCCGGTGACGCTGACCCGACGGATTCACCCGGCGCCTCTGCACCCCGCGCCGATGGAGCCGCGCTTCTTCATCAAGCGTGTGCCGCAATCGCTGAGCACGGTGCTCGGCGCTGGTCTGATCATTGGTTCGTTTTATGGTCTGGCGCCGCTGTATGCCTCGCAGCAGGGGCTGACGACCGAGCAAGTCGGTCTGTTCATGGGTAGCTGCATTTTTGCCGGTTTGCTGGTGCAGTGGCCGTTGGGCTGGTTGTCCGACCGTTATGACCGCGCGCTGCTGATTCGCTGCTTTGCCGGGTTTCTGGCGGTGGCGGCGTTGCCGTTGGCGATCATGCCGCAGGTGCCGCTGGAGGTGTTGTTCGTTGTCGGCTTCTTCTGTTCGCTGGTGCAGTTCTGCCTGTATCCGCTGGCGGTGGCGTTCTCCAACGACCACGTCGAAGGCGATCGCCGGGTGTCGCTGACCGCCATGCTGCTGGTGACTTACGGCGTCGGCGCGAGCATCGGGCCGCTGCTGGCGGGTGTATTGATGAAGTTTCTCGGCAGTCAGAGCCTGTATGCGTTCTTCAGTTTCTTCGCGTTGGTGCTGGTCTGGCGGATTCGTCCGAAAGCAGTGACCAACCTGCACCAGGTCGACGACGCACCGCTGCATCACGTGGCAATGCCGGACAGCATGTCGAGCTCGCCGCTGGTGGCGGCGCTTGACCCGCGTGTCGATGAGCAGGTGGTGCAGGAGCAGATGGTCCAGGACCCGGCGCCGGTCACTCCTGAGCCTGAGCCTGAGCCCGAAGCGCAGCCGGAAGCAGTCGTTGAAACCGAACTGGACAGCGGCAATGACGATAAGCCTGAGCCGGATATCAGCGGTGGCAGGCCCTGAATCGAAGGTAAACATCGGCGCATAAAAAAGGGCAGTCCTGTGCGGGGCTGCCCTTTTTTTTGATCGCTGCGACTCAGAGATCGTCTTTGTCGAAACGCCGTGCTTCACGTTGCAACTGGTAAACAAAACGCTCGACGTTACGCGCAGCCTGGCCACTGATGTTGTGGAAGCGCAGCCCGGCGAAGGTGATGTTGAGTTTTTCTTCGAAATGCAGATAGCGCAGCTCCACCGACGTTGGCTGATTGCCGAACAGCGGCGGGGCGATCAGACGATCGTAGACCTGGCCCAGTTGCAGGCGATCAGTGATGTCGCCTTCGAAGCGGAACTTGCAACCGGTCGCGGAAATATCCAGCAGCTTGCCGTGGATAGGCGCCTTCAGCTTTTCGCCGCCCAGTTCAACGCTGACCAGATCGGTGAGCTTCAACGCAGCGCGGAAGGCGTTACGGCGCTGGTGGTAGACCACTTCGCTCGGCAGATCGCCGGTGTAGAAACGGTCGCCGTCGGATTCTTCGATGTTGAGAGTGCCGTTGCATTCCCAGGCGATGCGCACGCCGTCATGAAAGCCTTCGACCTTGAACGCTTCGCCAGCCTGGAGGAAGCGCTCGCCATCGCGCGGGATCATTTCGTCCAGCGCAATCGTTGCGGTTTCGCGGTCGACCTTGATCAGGTAACTCTGAAAACGCTGGCTGCGTTCATGGAAGGTGATGATCAGCGGATCGTGGCTGTCTTGCAGCTGGCGCAGGTTGCTGGAGATTTCCAGTGGCGTGGTGAGCACCTTCGGAGGCTGCGGAGCATCATCCGCGCTTAGGGTGTTGGACACGGTTCTTCAATCTCCAGACAAAATAAGACGACTGGCCAGTATTTTGCCAGCATGTTGCGCAAGTGGATAGTGCAGGGCCAGCGAATGGCTCATGCCTGGCTGAGCGTTCGCGGCTTGACCGGTTTGGCAAAGGTCCCGCTGGCGTCGTACAGCGCTGGCGGCTCGCCGCCGGTGAGGATTTTCAGCTGATTGGCCGTGGTCGCCTGCTGGATCTGGATCGACTGGCCATTCTTGACGTTGGCAGCCTGGCACTGGGCGATCAGCGCGGTCAGGGCGTCGCCCTGGGTTAGCAACTGGTCGCCAATGCTCGACTGGCTGGCCAGTTGCTCGAGACCTGTGCGATCGGTCGGCAGGTTGAGGCTGGCGAGGATTTCGCTGCGCTTGCGGCCATGCTGCTCGAGCAGAATGATCAACGCTTGCTTGGTCGCCAGAATTTCTTCCAGCAACGGCATGTCACGACCATGCAAAGCGAGGGATTCGGTTTGCAATAACTCCAGCAATTGTTGCGCTGGAGCAAAGTCGTCGTTGATCAGTTGCAATAAGTTAGTGTCGTGCATGGCTGGCCTTGGGGTTTAAGCGTCCAAAAGCCTGGCGCCGGCAAAAGCCTAGCGCTGGGCTTCGAAGTTGAGCAGTTTGCTGGCTACACGGTTGCTGTCGACTTTATAGCTGCCATCGGCAATCGCGGCTTTCAACTCGGCCACACGGGCTTTGTCGACAGCAGGCTGATCGCGCAGCTTGTCAGTGACCTTCTGCAACTGTTGAGCCTCATTGCTGAGGTGTACCGACTCCCCGCTTTTGGCGACATTGGCCTGTTCGGCCTGGGTATTCAGCGGCGCGGAGGGGCTGTTTTCAGCGCTTTCCTTGGCGTTGCTGGTACGTGTGCTGCCGGTTAGTGACGAGGAACTGTTCAATCGGTTGAAATCGATAACCATGATAAAAAACCTCTGGGAATTTGGACGCTTGCCATGTTTTCGGCTATCCCCTGAAAAACTTTAGGCCCAATCAACCATAAGCTTGCATGCGCCGTTGCGAGACCTGCTGCGGCACAGTTTAGGGAAGCGACGGGATCGGCGCCAGTTTTCTCCGCGAGGCTTTTACATGGCCACTTCAACCTGTCCCGGCGCAATCACCTGCGCCTTGATAACTCTTTGAGAATTAAGGTTTTTTACTCGAATTTGTTCTTTCATGCCGCCATTGGAGAGCGCTTCCCCCGGCATGCGTACGGCAAGGGTGCCGCTGCGCGCAGTGATCACCACCTGGTCACCCTTGCGCACCACTTCGGCCTGTTCCAGATGCACCAGGGTGATGACCTGATCGGCGACCGTTGGTCGGGTAAGTTTCTGCCCGATCGCTTCGTCGACCGAGGTCAGGAAACCCTGGTTGATCGTGCTGACGTCGCGCTCGCGCAAGGTCACATCCTGCGGCTCGATAATGCCGGCGCGTTTCAGCGGACGAGTGGTGGTCACGATCTCGCGAAACAGGCGGACTTGAGCGGGTACGAAAACCGTCCACGGCGAACTGCCCTCGCAGCGAACCTTCACCGTAACGCGGCCCAGCGGGCGTGCCGGGCTCTCCAGCGTGGCTGTCAATTCCTTGTCGCACATGGGCATGCGCATGCGCGGGTCGAGCTGGTTGACTTCGATTTCGTAGCGGCCTTCGGTTTGACTGGAAGCCAGATAGTCTTCTACGGTGAATTCAAGAAAGCCCTGAGTCACGCCGATAAGCATATCAGGCAAGGTAACCGCATCTGCATGGGCAGGACTGCCAGCAAGCAAGCAGCAAACGGCGGACACCGCGCAAAGCCCTTTGCGAAGGGAGGATGTCAGGCGTCGGGAAAATGTCGTTTGAGCGTTCATACGAGTTAAAAAGCAAGCGCCGTGCCGTTTAGCAATGAATGTGCGTCGCAACAACACTTGGCGTTGGTGTAGGAGTCTGGGCATGGCTGGTGTAATGGATTCGGTGAACCAGCGCACGCAACTGGTAGGGCAGAATCGCCTCGAGCTGCTGTTGTTCCGTCTCGACGGGCCGCAGCTCTACGGGATCAACGTGTTCAAGGTACGGGAAGTGTTGCAATGCCCGTCCCTGACGTTGATGCCCAAATCCAGTCCTGTCGTGTGCGGGGTAGCGAATATACGGGGAGCGACCATTCCGATCCTGGATCTGGCAATGGCAACGGGCTCCGGTGCGTTGAAAGACAAGAACAGTCCGTTCGTGATCATCACGGAGTACAACACCAAGACCCAGGGTTTCCTGGTCCGCTCGGTGGAGCGCATCGTCAACATGAACTGGGAAGAGATCCATCCGCCACCCAAGGGTACCGGTCGCGATCACTACCTGACCGCTGTGACGCGGGTCGACAACCAGTTGGTCGAAATCATCGACGTCGAGAAGGTGCTGGCCGAAGTCGCGCCGACGCCGGAAGCGATTTCGGTGGGCGTGGTTGATGTCGAGACGCAGACCAAGGCGTTGTCGCTGCGGGTGCTGACGGTCGATGACTCGTCGGTGGCGCGCAAGCAGGTCACGCGTTGTCTGCAGACCATCGGTGTCGAAGTGGTGGCGCTGAACGACGGCAAGCAGGCGCTGGATTACCTGCGCAAGCTGGTCGACGAGGGCAAGAAGCCGGAAGAAGAGTTCCTGATGATGATTTCCGACATCGAGATGCCGGAGATGGACGGGTACACCCTGACGGCGGAAATCCGCGGCGACGCACGCATGCAAAAGCTCCATATCATCCTGCATACTTCGTTGTCGGGGGTATTCAATCAGGCGATGGTCAAGAAAGTCGGTGCTGATGACTTCCTGGCCAAATTCCGTCCTGATGACCTCGCATCCCGGGTAGTCGACCGGATCAAAGCAGCAGATATCAGCTAGGGGCCTTCTGCCCCTGGCGGTCAACACGATTTAAGAGGCGGCATCATTGTCTACGGGTAATTTGGATTTCGAACAGTTCCGGGTCTTCCTGGAAAAAGCCTGTGGCATTCTGCTCGGTGAAAACAAGCAGTATCTGGTCTCGAGCCGTCTCAACAAACTGATGGAGCAGCAAGGCATCAAGTCCCTGGGTGAGCTGGTACAGCGCATCCAGACCCAGCCGCGCAGCGGTTTGCGCGAGCAGGTGGTCGATGCCATGACGACCAACGAAACCCTGTGGTTTCGCGACACCTATCCGTTTGAAGTCTTGAAGAACAAGGTACTGCCGGAAGCGATCAAGGCCAGCCCCAACCAGCGTCTGCGGATCTGGTCGGCGGCCTGCTCGTCGGGACAGGAACCGTACTCGCTGTCGATGTCGATCGACGAGTTCGAGCGCAGCAACCTGGGTCAGTTGAAGATGGGCGTGCAGATCGTTGCCACCGATCTGTCGGGCCTGATGCTCAACAACTGCAAGACCGGCGAGTACGACAGCCTGGCGATCGGTCGCGGTCTGTCGCCGGAACGCCTGCAACGCTACTTCGACCCGAAAGGGCCGGGGCGCTGGGTGGTCAAGGCGCCGATCAAGAGCCGGGTGGAATTCCGCTCGTTCAACCTGCTCGACAGCTACGCAGCGCTGGGCAAGTTCGACATCGTGTTCTGCCGCAACGTGTTGATCTACTTCTCTGCCGAAGTGAAGAAGGACATCCTGTTGCGCATTCACAGCACGTTGAAGCCGGGCGGGTACCTGTTCCTTGGCGCTTCGGAAGCGCTGAACGGATTGCCGGATCATTACCAGATGGTTCAGTGCAGCCCGGGGATTATCTACAAGGCGAAATAAGCGGTTTGCGGCAATACAAAAAACGGGAGGCCTTCTAAGCCTCCCGTTTTTATGCCCGAATTATTTTCCACGAACACCACAAACCCTCTGTGGGAGCGAGCCTGCTCGCGAAAGCGGTCTGTCCGTAAGACAGTTGGCGCCTGACACGCCGCCTTCGCGAGCAGGCTCGCTCCCACAGGGATCTGCGCTGACCTGGCAAGGACGGCAAGCGGCAGAAAAGCGGCATCCGGCGGTAACCGGTTGCCGCTTTTCTGGCATTGCCGCTTTGCCTGTTTGGCGCAAAGCCACGGAATACGGGGCTTTGTTCATTTGGCACGGCGCTTGCTAAAGCTCAGATACGAAAAACCGGTCACCTGAAGGTTCCCGACATGAGCATCAGCTTCGACAAAGCGCTGGGCATCCACGAAAAGGCATTGGGCTTCCGCGCCCAGCGTGCCGAAGTGCTGGCCAACAACATCGCCAACGCCGACACCCCGAACTACAAGGCGCGGGATCTGGATTTCTCCAAAGTGCTCGAAGCACAGACCGAGAAGACCAAGACCGGCGGCCACTTTGCCCTGAACATGACCAACAGCCGGCACATCGAGGCTGAAGGGCTGGGCAACGGCGACGAGTCGCTGATGTATCGCACGCCGATGCAGCCTTCGATCGACCAGAACACCGTCGACGCTCAACTGGAACAGTCGAACTACGCGGAAAACGCCGTCGGCTTCCAGGCCAGCTTCACCTTGCTCAACAGCAAATTCAAAGGGCTGGTGTCAGCCCTGCGCGGAGAATAATCCATGTCCCTGTCCAGCGTTTTCAACATTGCCGGCAGCGGCATGAGCGCGCAGACCACACGCCTGAACACCGTGGCCTCGAACATCGCCAACGCCGAAACCGTTTCGTCGAGCATCGACCAGACCTACCGCGCGCGCCATCCGGTATTCGCCACCATGTTCCAGGGCGGCCAGGCTGGCGGCAGCAATTCGCTGTTCCAGAACCAGGACGCAGCCGGGCAGGGCGTGCAGGTGCTCGGCGTCGTCGAAGACCAGAGCAACCTCGAAGCGCGCTACGAGCCGAACCATCCGGCCGCCGACGCCAAGGGCTATGTCTACTACCCGAACGTCAACGTGGTGGAAGAAATGGCTGACATGATTTCCGCGAGCCGCTCGTTCCAGACCAACGCGGAAATGATGAACACCGCCAAAACCATGATGCAGAAGGTACTGACCCTCGGTCAGTAATAAGGGGCGACTGCCATGAGCGTTACGGATACCACCAGCAGCCTGAGCATGAACGACATCCTGGCCAACTCGTCGAAGAAGGCCAGCAGCACTACGTCGGGCGGCATCGCTTCGGCGACCAACAGTGCCACCGGCGGCCAGGCACTGGGCAAGGATGCTTTCCTGCAATTGCTGGTCACCCAGCTGAAAAACCAGAACCCGCTCGACCCGCAGGACAACAGCGCGTTCGTTGCGCAACTGGCGCAGTTCAGCAGCCTTGAAGGCATCACCACGCTGAACTCCACCGTCAGTGGCCTTGCCGGCAACTACAACTCGTCGCAGGCGCTGCAAGCGTCGTCGCTGGTCGGTCGCAACGTGATCGTGCAGACCAACACCGCCCAGCTCGATGACCCGAGCAAAGGCCTGACCGGTTCGGTCACCGTGCCTTCGTCGATTGCCGGCGGCACCGTGACCATCACCGACAAGGACGGCAAAGCCGTGCGCACCATCGACCTCGGCAGCCGCGCTGCCGGCGATGCCAGCTTCACTTGGGACGGCAAGGACACTGCCGGCACCGTGGTGCCAGTCGGCACTTACACGTTCAAGGCCAACGCACCGATCAACGGCACCGCGACCGATCTGGCGACCTACCTGCCAGCGACCGTCAACAGCGTGACGATCAGCCAGACCGGTGGCGAGCTGATGCTCAACCTGGCCGGCAAGGGCACCGTAGCCCTGTCCAAAGTACAAACCATTGGTATATAGAGCCGACTAACCCGGCACGAAGGAGTGGAACATGTCTTTTAACATCGGCCTTAGCGGTCTCTATGCCGCCAACAAACAACTCGACGTCACCGGCAACAACATCGCCAACGTCGCCACCGCCGGGTTCAAATCCTCGCGCGCAGAATTCGAAGACGTCTATTCGTCGACTCGTCTGGGCAGCGGCAGCAAAGTCATCGGCAACGGCGTGCGCCTGGCCAACGTGTCCCAGCAGTTCACCCAGGGTGACATCAACAACACCGGTAACGTGCTGGACATGGGTATCAACGGTTCCGGTTTCTTCACCATGAGCAACAACGGCTCGATCTCGTACACCCGTGCCGGTACGTTCAAGGTCGACAACGCCGGTTACATCACCAACACCGACTACACCTCGCGTCTGCAGGGTTACGGTGTGGATGCCAACGGCAAAATCATCAACGGCGTGTTGACCGATCTGAAGATCGACACCTCGAACCTGGCGCCGAAGTCGTCTTCTTCGGTGACTTCGAGCATCAACCTCAACTCGTCGGCGCCAGTGATCGTTGATACCGGCGCCAGCGCCGTCAAGTTTGATCCGTCGAAGCCTGAGACTTACACCAAGTCGTTCAGCACGCCGATCTATGACACCCAGGGCAACTCCCACGTCATGGACCAGTACATGGTCAAGACCGGCGAGAACACCTGGAAGGTTTACACCCTGGTCGATGGTCGCAACCCGGATGCTACCGGTAGCAACCCGGTGACCACCGCGCCGGTTGCTTCGACATTGTCGTTCGATAGCTCCGGTAAATTGGTTCAGGTGAGCACGCCTAACCCGGCGGATCCAGCCAACCCGATCATCAGCAGCGATCTGAAGTTGACGGGCTGGGTACCGGGCACTGTGACCAATGGTGTGTTCACGCCTAACGGCGCGGCAGCGAACCCGAATGGCGTGACCATTTCGATGGCCAAGACCACTCAGTACAACGCTGATACCTCGCGTACGATTCCGACTCAGGATGGCTACGCCACTGGCCAGATCACCAACCTGACCATCGACGGCACCGGTACGCTGTTTGCCAACTTCAGCAACAACCAGAGCAAGGCGATCGGTCAGGTTGCGCTGGCCAGCTTCACCAACGAACAGGGCTTGCAGGCTGTGGGTGGCACCAGCTGGAAAGAGACGTTCGCTTCGGGTATTCCGGGCTACGATGCGCCGAAGACCGGTACGTTGGGTGAGGTGGTGTCCAACTCGCTGGAAGAGTCGAACGTTAACCTGACCAATGAGCTGGTTGATCTGATCAAGGGTCAGAGCAACTATCAGGCGAACGCCAAGACCATTTCGACGCAGAGCACGATTATGCAGACCATTATTCAGATGACCTGATTGGGTTTCTGAGCTGGTTTTTTGGGCCCCTCGGTTTTGAGGGGCTTTTTTTTGGGCCGTGGCGGCCTTTGGGCCGACCAGGCTTTTGGGGTTTTGGGTGAATATCCGTTTTTGCGGGTGTTGCTGATTACGGTTCCGCCCTTACGGCGGGTCACCTTTTTCAAACGCCGGAGTGCCGGCCCAGCA
>NZ_RAZO01000157.1:0-23993 GCF_004307535.1 Pseudomonas sp. Sample_9 | reverse complement strand
TCACCAGCGCCGAAGGCGGCATGGTCCTGACCAATCGCCCGGCGCTGGCCGAACGCCTGCGACGCCTGCGCAGCCATGGCATGACCCGCGATCCAGAGCACATGACCGAATCCAGCCACGGGCCGTGGTATTACCAACAGATCGAGCTGGGTTTCAACTATCGGATTACCGATCTGCAAGCGGCGCTGGGCCTGTCGCAACTGGGCAAACTGGATGAGTTTGTCGCACGTCGCCGGGAACTGGCCGCGCGTTACGATCAACTCCTCGCCTACCTGCCGCTGACCTTGCCGAGCGCGCAATCGGAGGCCGAATCGGCGTGGCACCTTTACGTGGTGCGCGTGCAGGCCGAGCGCTGCAATCTCAGCCATCGCCAGGTGTTCGAAGGTCTGCGCGCCGCCGGTATCGGCGTGAATCTGCACTATATTCCGGTGCATCTGCAGCCGTACTATCGCGAGCTGGGTTTCGCCGAGGGCGATTTCCCCGAGGCCGAGCGCTATTACGCCGAGGCGATCAGCTTGCCGCTGTTCCCTTTGCTCAGCGAGGCACAACAGGATCAGGTGGTCGAGCAACTGCGGCTGCTGCTGCTTGAGGAGTAAGGCACCGTGAGCTGCGTCGCGATCATCCCCGCCCGTGGTGGCAGCAAGCGCATCCCGCGCAAGAATCTCAAGCCGTTCGACGGCGTGCCGATGATCGTCCGCTCGATTCGCACGGCGCTGGAGTCAGGGTTGTTCGAGATGGTTGCAGTCAGCACTGACGATGAGGAAATTGCCGACGTCGCGCGGGCAAATGGCGCCGAGGTGCCGTTCATGCGACCGGTCGATCTTGCCGATGATTTCACCGGCACCGCTGCGGTGATCGTGCATGCCTTGCAGCAATTGCCGACGTTCGATTACGCCTGTTGTGTATACGCGACTGCACCGTTGTTACAGGCGCGTTATCTGCGTCAGGGTCTGGATTTGCTCAAGCAGCATCCGCACAAGTCTTTTGCCTTTTCGGTGTGCGGCTTCGGCTTCCCGGTGCAGCGCGCACTGACCCTCGACGAGGAGGGCGCGCTGAGGTCTTTGTACCCCGAGTTTCGCACGACCCGTTCGCAGGATCTGCCCGAAGCGTTTCAGGACGCCGGGCAGTTTTACTGGGGCCGCAGCGAAGCCTGGTTGCGTGGCGAGACGCTGTTCTCGCCAGCCAGCCTGCCGGTGATCCTGCCGCGTCATCTGGTCCAGGACATCGACACGCCCGAGGACTGGCAACGCGCCGAATACCTGTACGCCGCGCTCAAGGCCGGCGGAGAACTGCAATGAGAGTGCTGATTCGCGCCGACGCCTCGCCGACCATCGGCAGCGGCCATATCGCCCGCTGCCTGACACTGGCGCGAGTGTTGCGCAGGCAGGGCAGTCATGTTGCGTTTGCCTGTCGGCGTTTGCCGGGGCATCGACTCGAAGCCTTGAATGCCGAAGGCTTCGAGACCTTCGCGCTGCCCGAGCGCTATCGTGATGAAGACCCGCTGCAGGCCATCGAATCGATGTTGCCGTGGCAGTTCGACATTGATGCTCTGGGCCTGCTGCTGGACGGGCAGGCACCGTTCGACTGGATCATCGCCGACCATTACGGCCTCGATCATCACTGGCAAACCGCTGCCCGGCGCTGGGCGCACCGAATCGCCGCCGTGGATGATCTGGCCACACGGCGTTACAGCGTCGATCTGCTGCTCAATCAGAACCTCTCTGGCTTGAGTGAAAACTACGCGCCGCTGCTGCCGCCAGGCTGTCGCACCTTGCTCGGCCCGCGCTACGCCATGTTGCGCGAAGAATTCAATTGCGAGGCCATCGAGATCAAACCGAAGGCGCGCCGGGTGCTGGTGAATTTCGGCGGGTTCGACGCGGCGATGCAGACGCATCGCGCGATGCTCGCCCTCGCTGATTTCACTCAATTGCAGGTGGATTTCGTCGCTGGCGCCGACAACCCGGCATGGACGCAGATGCAGGCGTTGGCCGAGATGCGGCCGAACTGGCGCCTGCACAGTTTCGTCAGCGATTTCCATCAGCGCATGACTGAAGCGGATCTGTTTATCGGCGCCGGCGGCGGCACCAGTTGGGAGCGTGCGGCGCTGGGTTTGCCGACGATCTGCATCGCCGTGGCGAACAATCAGCAGGCCAACGGCGAAGTCATGGCCGCCGCCGGCGCGCATGTATTCATGGGCGCCCGCGAGCAGGTCAGCGTCGAGCAGCTGCGCGATGCGGTTGGCTTTGTCGTGGACAATTATTTTCTGCGCCAGAGCCTCGCCGAGCGTTCGCGGCAACTGGTCGACGGCCGTGGTGCCGAGCGCGTGGCGGCGGCGCTGGCCGGTGCGGTGCTCAAGCTGCGCCCGGCCACCCTGGGCGACGCGCAGTTGCTGTTCGATGGACGCAATGCCGAAGCGGTACGGCGCTGGTCGCTGGAAACCGGCGTCATCGACTGGGCGCAACACCTGAACTGGCTGACAGCGACCCTGCGCAATCCGCAACGGTTGCTGTTGATCGCCGAGGCGGACGACGGCCCGGTCGGGGTGCTGCGTTACGACTTGCGCGGGTTCGAAGCCGAAGTGTCGATCTATCTGCTGGAGGGGCGTTTCGGCCTCGGTTGGGGCAGGGCAGTGCTCAGCCGTGGCGAAGCATTTGTCGCTGCGCACTGGCCGCAACTGACACGCATCACTGCGCGGGTCATGCCCGCCAACCAGTCCTCATTGAAAGTCTTTCGCGACGCCGGGTTCACTCAAGAGACCTGCGCGTTCAGCCGTGTTCTGAAGGATCACCCGCATGTCTAGTTTCAAGATTGGTCACCACAGCATCGGTGCCGATGCGCCGCCGTTCATCATTGCCGAGATGAGCGGCAACCATAACCAGTCCCTCGACGTCGCTCTGCAAATCGTCGAGGCGGCGGCCAGGGCCGGGGCGCATGCCTTGAAGCTGCAAACCTACACCGCCGAGACCATGACCCTGGATTTGGCCGAGGGTGAATTCTTCATCAAGGATCCGGGCAGTCTGTGGGCCGGCACGTCGCTCTACGATCTCTACGAAAAAGCTCACACACCGTGGGAATGGCACGCGCCGATTTTTGCTCGGGCCAAGGAACTGGGGATGCTCGCCTTCTCGACGCCGTTCGATGACAGCGCGGTGGATTTTCTCGAAAGCCTCGAGGTGCCGGCGTACAAGATCGCCAGTTTCGAAAACACCGATCTGCCGCTGATCCGTCGTGTCGCGGCTACGGGCAAACCGCTGATCATCTCCACCGGCATGGCCAGCATCGCTGAACTGGATGAAACCGTGCGTGCCGCACGCGAGGCCGGGTGCAAGGATCTGGTACTGCTCAAGTGCACCAGCACTTATCCGGCCACGCCACTCAACAGCAACGTGCGCACGATCGCGCATCTGCGTGAATTGTTCGGCTGCGAGGTGGGGCTGTCTGATCATTCGATGGGCGTTGGCGTGTCGGTGGCAGCGGTGGCGCTCGGCGCGACCGTGGTGGAAAAGCACTTCACCCTTGATCGTTCGGCCGGTGGCGTCGACGCGAGTTTTTCCCTGGAACCGGCGGAACTGGCCAGTCTGGTGGTCGAGACCGAGCGTGCCTGGCAGGCGATGGGACATGTTCAGTACGGGCCGACCGAGGCCGAGCGCAAGTCGCTGGTTTATCGTCGCTCGCTGTATGTCACCGCTGACATGGCCGCCGGTGAAGCCTTTACCGGGGACAATCTGCGCGCCATCCGTCCCGGCCTCGGTCTGCCGACCAAGCACACTGATGCCGTCCTCGGACGCCGCGCGCGCACCGCAATCAAGCGTGGCACGCCGTTGGATTGGTCGCTGGTCGAATAGGCCAATCTGCCATCGATTCGGCAAAATAGCGTGACCTGCGAGTCATAACGCGCATCTTCACTGTATTGTATTGACCGGGGAGATGGCGCCTGGCCCGTTTTGCGGTTCCAGTGATAGCCCTTTGCGCTTCCCGTGGCTGCCCGTTGTGGCGGCCGTTTTCTGTTTGTCGGCGCCCCTCGAATCCTTGCGAGCGGTGGTTTTGGGCTGTTTTTTATTGGGAAGCCGTAATGATTGGCATAAAAAGCATTGCGAGCTACGTTCCTGTAGCCGGCGTGGACAATTACGCACAAGGTGCAAAATTCGAAAAGGATGAAGAGTTCATCCTTGGCAAGATCGGTTCGGCGTTCCTGCCGCGCAAAGACGCTGAGCAGGAAACTTCCGATCTGTGCGTGGAAGCGGCCAATGCGCTGTTTGCCAGCAATCCTGAACTGAAGCGTGAATCGATCGATGCCTTGATTGTCGTCACTCAAAACGGTGACGAAGAAGGCCTGCCGCATACCGCTGCCATCGTTCAGGACAAGCTCGGCCTGCCGACCAATGTCGCAGCGTTCGATATCTCGTTGGGCTGCTCCGGTTACGTCTACGGCATCTACGCGATCAAGGGCTTCATGGAAGCCGCCGGCCTGAAGAATGGCCTGCTGATCACTGCTGACCCGTATTCGAAAATCGTTGACCCGGAAGACCGTAACACCACCATGCTGTTCGGCGATGCCGCCACCGCTACGTGGATGGGCGAAAACCCGACCTGGGCGCTGGGCAAGGCCAAGTTCGGCACCGACGGATCCGGCGCACCGCACTTGAAAGTCAGCAACGGCGTGTTCTTCATGAACGGTCGTCAGGTGTTCAACTTCGCTCTGCTGAAAGTCCCGGCGCACTTGCACGAGTTGCTCGACGATTCCAACCTCAAGGCCGATGACATCGACGCATTCTGCATTCACCAGGGCAGCGCGGCGATTGTCGACGCCGTGGCGCGACGCTTCGAAGGCGAACCGGAGAAGTTCATCAAGGATATGGTCGAAACCGGCAACACCGTGTCGTCGAGCATTCCGCTGCTGCTGGAAAAACACGTGCTCGATTCCGACTGGCAGCGCGTTGCGCTGAGCGGTTTCGGCGTCGGCCTGTCATGGGGCTCGGCGATCATCTATCGTCCGTAAGCCCGAGCAAAAAGCACTGATACAAAAATAGCGTTCAAGGTTAACCTTGAACGCTATTTTTTTGCCCGAGAAGGAGCGCGAGGCGCCATGAGCGAGTTTTTCCAAGCCAATGCCGAGGTGTTGCAACGGCGCTGGCCGGCGCTGTTCGAGCGATTGATGGCCGAAGACAGCGCGTCCGTACAGGCCGAACTCGTGCAAGGGCTGGGCTCGACGCTGAGCGTTGACGGCATTCAGTTGACCAGTCGCCATGATCGTCTGCATGAGGCGCAGGTTCAGGCGGCAAGCCTGCCGGCAAAACCGCAACTTCACGTTTATGGCACTGGCCTGGGCGACTTGCCCGGTGTGCTGCTTGAGCGCGCGGGGCTGGAGCGCCTGTACGTGCACATTCTCAACGGCGCGCTGTTCGCGCTGGTGCTGCAACTGCTCGATCAGCGCCAGTGGCTGGAGGATCCTCGGGTCGAACTGTTTTACGCCGGTGATCACCCGGACTTTTTCACGCCGTTTTTTGCCCTGCCGGCCGAGATGCTATTGGCCGACGACTTCAATGCGAAGATTCGCGACCGGCTGATCAATGAAGTACACCTGACGTTCAACAATCGCGATTTCGATCCGCAGTCACCGGAAATCCGGCAGCGCTTGCAGCAATGCCTGCCGGTGTTGCTTGGCGATGCCGATGTGGCGCAATTATTCGGCAGTTGCGCTGGGCGGGAAGTCTATGTGATCGCCACCGGGCCGACGCTTGAACAGCATTTCGAGCGTCTGGCGGCGATCCGTCAGCGTACCGAGCGGCCGTTGTTCATCTGCGTTGATACAGCCTATCGGCCGTTGCGTGAACACGGCATCGTGCCTGACGTGGTGGTAAGTATTGATCAGCGCATCGGCTTTCGGCATCTGCCCTTCGAGACGTCTGACGGCATTACGCTGGTGTACCTGCCGATGAGCGACCCGCAGGTATTGAAGGCATGGAAGGGCAAGCGCTATGGCGGCTACTCGGCCAGCCCGATCTACAGCGACCTGCGAGAACAGTATCCACGCGGTGAGCTGCACGTCGGCGGCAGCGTGATTCATCCGGCGGTGGATCTCGCAGTGAAAATGGGCGCCGGGCAAATCACCCTGTTTGGTGCTGATTTCGCCTTCCCGATGAACAAGACCCACGCGGGTTGGGGCGACGGCGATCTGGGCCCGCCGCTGGCCCAGGCGCGGCACTGGGTGCGCGATGGTCACGGTCAGCGCGTCAGCACGCAGCTGAATTTTCGCGGCTATCTGTGTGTGCTCGAGCGTTATATCGCCGCGCATCCGCAGGTCGAATTTCTCAACAGCAGTCGCGCCGGTGCGCTGATCGCCGGTACCGCATTCAATCCGGAGTTCGTGCAATGAGTGCGCTGAGTCAGAGTCAGGATCAGTGTCGCCGATGCGCGGCGTTGTTTCGCCTGGGGCGTGACGTCGAGGCGGCGCTGACCATGGTCGATGTGTTCGAACAGGTCCAGCAATGTCTGGCGTCTGCCTCAGTGGATATCCAGCAGGCGTGGGCACAAGTGCTCATGCAAATGCTCGATTGTCAGGAGCGCCAGGACTGGTTGGGCCTGGCTGACTATATGGAATACGAACTGGTGGAATTGCTGGAAAGTGTCCGGCGCTGAACCGCTGCGCAGCACTGGCCCGCGGCTTCGCGTTACAGGCGGTTTTATGGCGTCATTTTTTCGCGCTGGATGTGCTGCTAAGTCTTTGTTTTCTCGGGGGTGGCGTGGTGATGGCAAAATTTTTTCAAAAAGCCCTCAAGCAACCTGCAAACCCGACGATAACTATTACGAAGGTTCTCTAGGCCATACCCGGCGGTTGCCAGGGCCGGAAGCCGCAGTACCCAACCAACGAGGAATTCGTCATGGCTTTAACAGTAAACACCAACACCACATCGTTGAACGTTCAGAAAAACCTGAACCGCGCTTCCGACGCTCTGTCCACTTCGATGCAGCGCCTGTCTTCCGGCCTGAAAATCAACAGCGCCAAAGACGACGCCGCTGGCCTGCAGATCTCCAACCGTATGTCTTCGCAGATCCGCGGTAACACCCAGGCCATCCAGAACGCCAACGACGGTATCTCCGTTGCCCAGACCGCTGAAGGCGCTCTGCAAGCTACTACCGACATCCTGCAGCGTATGCGTGAACTGGCTGTTAAAGCCCGTAACGGTACCAACGGCACTGCTGACCAGACCGCTACCAACTCTGAATTCGCTCAGATGTCGGACGAGATCACCCGTATCTCCGCTTCGACCAACCTGAACGGCAAGAACCTGCTGGACGGTTCGGCTGGTACTGTGACCCTGCAAGTTGGCGCAAACACCGGTTCGGCCAACCACATCGACCTGGTACTGAGCTCCAAGTTCGACGCCGTCAGCCTGTCGGTTGGTAGCGGCACTCTGTCCCTGACTGGCGCTACCGTTACTGGTGCTGCTCAGAACATCGACAGCGCGATCACTGCAATCGACGCGGCAATCGCTGCAATCGGTGCAACTCGTGCCAGCCTCGGTGCTTCGCAGAACCGTCTGACCAGCACCATCTCCAACCTGCAGAACATCACTGAAAACACCACCGCTGCCCAGGGTCGTGTACAGGACACCGACTTCGCCGCAGAAACTGCTAACCTGACCAAGCAGCAAACTCTGCAGCAAGCTTCCACTTCGGTTCTGGCCCAGGCCAACCAACTGCCTTCCGCTGTACTGAAACTGCTTCAGTAATTCGGAACAAGTTTGAGCGGGGGAGTGCGCTGGTCGTGCTCTCTCGCTTTTTTACGTTAAGAGGTGATGGGCATGGACATGAGCGTAAAGCTTAACGTGTCTTATCCGGCTCCCAAACCAGTGCCACCGGTTGCTGACAAACCGTCAGAGCTGCCTAAAGTCCAAAAGACTGAAGCACCGGTCGCTGTCAAGGATCAGGATTCGGACAGCGCCAAGTTGAAACTGGCGGTGCAAGAGATCGAAAAGTTCGTCCAGTCGATCAAGCGTAATCTGGAGTTCTCGATTGACGAGCATTCCGGCAAAGTCATCGTCAAGGTGATCGCAAGCGAGACAGGTGAAGTGGTTCGACAGATTCCCTCCGCCGAAGCCCTCAAGCTGGCTGACAGCCTCGCCAACGCAAGTCATGTGTTGTTCGACGCCAAAGTCTGATAAATGGCATGAATAGTGTTTGTTCGTTCTCAGGACGCGGGTAACGGTCAAAAGAATGGCAACAATCTGAAGGGAGATGCACATGGCAAGTCCAATTCTACCGGGTTCCGGACTGGGTTCCGGCCTGGACATCGGCGCGATCGTCACCGCGCTGGTCAACGCCGACAAGTCTGCCAAGCAGACACAGATCGATACGCAGACCAAAACCAACTCGCTGAAGATCTCCGGCGTTGGTTCGCTGAAGAGCGCCCTGGCTGCCTTTCAAAAATCGATGGCTGACCTGAACAAGGCATCGAGCCCGGCTTTCGCCGGTTACACCGCTACTTCCAACTCTCCGACGATTCTCGGTGCAACCTCCGACAGCACTGCTGTTCCGGGCACTTACAACGTGGTCGTGAAGAACCTGGCCACCGGCTCGAAAGTAGCCAGTGCCGCCTTTGCCGGCGGTGCCGCCAGTGCCATTCCGAGTGGTACTCTGAAAATCAGTCAGAATGGCATTGATTACAATGTCGCGATTCCGGCCAATGCCACCTTGCAGTCCACGCGCGATGCGATCAACACCGCGCAGGCCAGCAACGGTATTTCCGCCAACATCGTGACCGACAGTTCCGGTGCGTCGCGCCTGGTGCTGAGCTCCAGCAAGACTGGCGCGGGCATGGACCTGAGCGTCAGCGGCATCGCCGGCCTCGAAATCGACGGCTCGCAGAAAATGGGTGACAACCCGGCGGCCGGCGCATCCGGTACGGTTGGCGAACTGGCCAGCGACGCGACGATTACCATTGATGGGCTGCCTGTTACCAGCAAGACCAACACGGTAACCGGCGCTATCAGCGGTATGACGCTGAACCTGACCGCCGTCAGCCCGGGCGCTCCCGGGGCGCAAACCGCGGCGGTTGTGACTGTGGCGACCAACACCGCAGGCATCCAGACGTCGCTGCAGACGTTCGTCGACTCCTACAACACGCTGAAGAAAACCATCGACGCGCTGTCCAAGGCGACCCCGGACGCGGATGGCAACCTCACCGTTTCCGCTGCGTTCACCGGTGACTCGCTGCCACGTTCGTTGATGGCCGATATCCGTGAACAGCTGACCGAGACCGGTGCAGGCGGCCAGTTGGCGGTGCTGTCGCAGTTGGGTGTCATGACCGACAGCAAGACCGGTTTGCTGGCGCTTGATGCTTCGGTCTTCAACAAGCGTATGGAAACCCCCGGCATGGCCGGTCAGGTTCAGCAGATGTTCACCGGCACCGATTCCAAGAACGGTCTGTTGGCGCGCATGAGCGCTTCGGTGGACCCTTATGTGAAAACCGGCGGGTTGCTCGACCAGCGCAGCTCGAACCTGACCAATCTGGCTTCGAGCCTGCAAAAGCAGCAGACGGCACTGGACTTGCGCGTTGCCAACCTGACGTCGACATTGACGGCCAAGTACAACGCCATGGACTTGCTGGTAGGGCAGATGAAGGCCACGGCGAGCAGCATCACGTCGTTCTTCAGCTCGCTTAACGCTCAGCAGTCCGCGAAGTAACAGTCAGTAACGACAAAAACCCGGCTACGCTTTATCGGCGTGCGCCGGGTTTTTGTCTTTTGATCTAAAGTTTTCGGATCGGTTGGCGATACACTGGTTATACGAGTCAACGTGGCAATGAGGTAGAACATGAACCCGATGTTAGCCCTTCGGCAGTACCAGAAAGTCGGCGCCCATGCGCAGACGTCCGAAGCGAGCCCGCACCGCCTGGTGCAAATGTTGATGGAAGGTGGTCTGGCCCGGATTGCGCAGGCCAAGGGCGCCATCGAGCGCAAGGACATTCCCGGCAAGTGCACGGCGATCAGCAAGGCCATCGGCATTGTCAGTGGCCTTCGTGAAGGTCTCGATCTTGAAAACAATGCAGAGGCACTGGCCGATCTGGATGGCCTGTATATCTACATGATGAAGCGCCTCGCCGAGGCCAACATCAGCAGTGATCCGCGTGTCCTCGATGAAGTGGCCGGCCTGCTGACAACGGTAAAAGAAGGCTGGGACGCCATCGCGCCTGTGCCGGCTCCGCAGTTCTGAAGGAGAGCACCATGAGTCTTGTATTGCAGCGAATTGCCGATACCCGCGAAGCGTTGGTCGGAGCATTGGCCGAACGAAACTGGGAAGCCATTGGTGAGTTGGATCTGGCTTGCCGTTCCTGCATGGAAGACGTCATGGCGGAAGCTTCGCTGGACGAAGTTGCGCTGCGCGACAACCTTGAGGAGCTGCTATTCGTCTACAAGGAGCTTCTTGAGGTGGCAATGGGCGAGCGGCAGGCGATAGCCAACGAGATGTCGCAGATCACCCAAGCGCAAAAGGCTGCAAAGGTTTACCATCTGTTTGGTTGATTAACCGTCAGTTGAACCAGAGATGTGCGCCATAAATTTGACTGTGCACGGTTTTTTGACTTAACTAGTGGCTATTATCAGGTTTAGGGCGTCTACAGGCACAAGGTGTCCTGCAAGCGTCTCGCTTGCCCCATTTTTCGGGCATTGAGTTGACTAGGGAAGTTGCTATTGCATGTGGCGTGAAACCAAAATTCTGCTGATCGATGACGATAGCGTCCGCCGCCGCGACCTGGCGGTGATTCTGAATTTTCTTGGCGAAGAAAATTTACCCTGCGGCAGCCATGACTGGCAGCAGGCTGTCGGCTCTTTGTCGTCTAGTCGTGAGGTCATTTGCGTACTGATCGGGACGGTTAATGCTCCTGGCGCGCTTTTGGGCTTGCTAAAGACACTCGCAACCTGGGATGAGTTCCTTCCAGTTTTGTTAATGGGCGATAATTCTTCCGTTGACCTGCCTGAAGACCAGCGTCGCCGGGTGCTGTCGACCCTGGAAATGCCGCCCAGCTACAGCAAATTGCTCGATTCGCTGCACCGCGCCCAGGTCTATCGCGAAATGTACGACCAGGCTCGCGAGCGCGGCCGTCATCGCGAACCCAATCTGTTCCGCAGCCTCGTCGGCACCAGCCGTGCGATTCAGCACGTGCGGCAGATGATGCAGCAGGTTGCCGACACCGACGCCAGCGTGCTGATCCTTGGCGAGTCCGGCACCGGCAAGGAAGTGGTCGCGCGCAACCTGCATTATCACTCCAAGCGCCGCGACGCGCCGTTCGTGCCGGTCAATTGCGGAGCTATTCCGGCCGAGTTGCTGGAAAGCGAACTGTTCGGCCACGAGAAGGGCGCCTTCACTGGCGCGATCACCAGCCGTGCAGGGCGCTTTGAGCTGGCCAACGGCGGCACGCTGTTCCTCGATGAAATCGGCGACATGCCGCTGCCGATGCAGGTCAAGCTGCTGCGCGTGTTGCAAGAGCGCACCTTCGAACGCGTGGGCAGCAACAAGACCCAGAGCGTCGACGTGCGCATCATTGCCGCAACGCACAAGAATCTCGAAAGCATGATCGAGATCGGCTCGTTCCGCGAAGACCTCTACTATCGCCTGAACGTGTTCCCGATCGAGATGGCGCCACTGCGGGAGCGCGTCGAAGACATCCCGTTGTTGATGAACGAACTGATCTCGCGCATGGAGCACGAGAAGCGCGGTTCGATCCGTTTCAACTCGGCGGCGATCATGTCGCTGTGCCGTCACGGCTGGCCGGGCAACGTCCGCGAGCTCGCCAACCTGGTCGAGCGCATGGCGATCATGCACCCGTACGGGGTGATCGGCGTGGTCGAGTTGCCGAAGAAATTCCGCTATGTCGACGACGAAGACGAGCAGATGGTCGACAGCCTGCGCAGCGATCTGGAAGAGCGCGTGGCGATCAACGGCCATACGCCTGACTTCAGCGCCAGTGCACTGCTGCCGCCGGAAGGCCTCGACCTCAAGGACTACCTCGGTGGTCTGGAGCAGGGCCTCATTCAGCAAGCGCTGGACGATGCCAATGGCATTGTTGCCCGCGCCGCTGAACGTCTGCGCATCCGTCGCACGACCTTGGTCGAGAAGATGCGCAAGTACGGCATGAGCCGGGCCGGAGGAGACGAACAGGCGGATGATTGACGCCTGTTTTTCAAGCGCTTCATTTATAGGCGGTTTTTTTTTAGGCACGGGTATTGCTAAAGCCCTCGCAACGTTCCGTTTCACTGACGGTCAGCCAAGCGAGAGAGCCCAATGCCCCAAGCCGCCCAGATCTCTTCTGCCTCCAATATCGTGGGGCAACCCTCGTCCGTAGAGCAGGCAAGTCGTCAGGGACTTGAGCAGGCCTTCCAGCTGTTCAACCAGATGTCGAGCCAGCTGACCGATTCCTACAGCCTGCTCGAAGCGCGGGTCACCGAACTCAAGGGTGAACTGGCGGTTGTCAGTGCCCAGCGCATGCAGGAACTGGCGGAAAAAGAACGCCTGGCCAATCGCCTGCAAAACCTCCTCGACTTGTTGCCCGGCGGCGTCATCGTCATTGACGGTCACGGCCTGGTACGCGAAGCCAATCCGGCCGCCATCGACTTGCTCGGCTCGCCTCTAGAGGGCGAGCTCTGGCGCCATGTGATCGCACGCTGCTTCGCTCCCCGTGAAGACGACGGTCACGAAATCTCCTTGAAAAACGGTCGACGCCTGTCGATTTCCACCCGCTCGCTGGATGCCGAGCCGGGGCAGTTGGTGCTGCTCAACGACTTGACGGAAACCCGTCATCTGCAAGATCAACTGGCACGGCACGAACGTTTGTCTTCGCTGGGGCGCATGGTCGCGTCGCTGGCGCATCAGATTCGCACGCCGCTGTCCGCCGCTTTGCTTTACGCCAGTCATTTGACTGAACAGCAACTGCCAGTGGAAACCCAGCAGCGTTTTGCCGGACGCCTGAAAGAGCGTCTGCACGAACTGGAACATCAAGTCCGCGACATGCTGGTGTTCGCCCGTGGCGAGCTCCCGCTGACCGACCGCCTCACGCCCAGTGCCTTGATGCAATCGCTGCAGGCAGCGGCGCTGACCCACGTGCAGGACCTGCCAATCCGCTGGCAGTGCGACAGTCATGCCGGTGAGCTGCTGTGCAACCGCGACACTCTGGTCGGGGCATTACTGAATCTGATTGAAAACGCCATTCAGGCCAGCGCCGGCAAAGCGCGCCTGAAAGTGCATTGCTACACCAGAGGCAACACCCTGCATCTGTGTGTCAGCGACAGCGGCAGCGGCATTGAGCCGACAGTTTTGGCGCGCCTCGGCGAGCCTTTTTTTACTACCAAAGTCACCGGCACCGGCCTCGGCCTGACCGTGGTCAAAGCGGTGGCCCGTGCGCATCAGGGAGAATTGACCCTGCGTTCGCGAGTCGGGCGCGGCACCTGCGCGCAGGTCAGCCTGCCACTGTTTTCCGCTGCACAGGGAGTTGAATAAACGTCATGGGCATCAAGGTGTTGCTGGTCGAGGATGACCGTTCGTTGCGCGAAGCGCTGGCCGATACGCTGCTGCTCGCCGGCCACGACTATCACGCCGTCGGCAGCGCCGAAGAAGCACTGACGGCGGTCGCGCAGCAAGCCTTCAGCCTGGTGGTCAGCGACGTCAATATGCCAGGCATGGACGGCCACCAATTGCTCGCATTGCTGCGCGCGCGCCAGCCGCAATTGCCGGTGCTGCTGATGACCGCCCACGGCGCCGTCGAGCGTGCGGTCGATGCGATGCGCCAAGGTGCGGCGGATTATCTGGTCAAGCCGTTCGAACCCAAAGCGCTGCTCGATCTGGTGGCGCGACATGCGCTGGGCAGCATTGACGCTGGCGAAGCGGACGGTCCGGTCGCTGTTGAACCGGCCAGTGCGCAGTTGCTTGAATTGGCCGCACGGGTCGCACGCAGTGACTCGACTGTGTTGATCTCCGGCGAGTCCGGCACCGGTAAAGAAGTGCTGGCACGCTATATCCAC
This sequence comes from Pseudomonas sp. Sample_9, assembly GCF_004307535.1. Lineage (NCBI taxonomy): Bacteria > Pseudomonadati > Pseudomonadota > Gammaproteobacteria > Pseudomonadales > Pseudomonadaceae > Pseudomonas > Pseudomonas sp. Sample_9. Next base: position 9,978 of record NZ_RAZO01000157.1, on the reverse strand, counting down.
CAGCAATCGCGGCGGGCGAGCCAGCCGTTTATCGCAATCAACTGCGCGGCGATCCCTGACAACATGCTTGAAGCGACACTGTTCGGCCATGAGAAAGGTTCGTTCACTGGCGCTATCGCCTCGCAGGCCGGCAAGTTCGAGCAGGCGGACGGTGGCACCATTCTGCTCGACGAAATTTCCGAAATGCCCTTGGGCCTGCAAGCCAAGCTCCTGCGCGTTCTGCAAGAGCGTGAAGTGGAGCGAGTGGGTGCGCGCAAGCCGATCAGCCTGGACATCCGTGTGGTCGCCACGACCAACCGCGATCTGGCCGGTGAAGTGGCGGCGGGGCGCTTTCGTGAAGACCTGTTTTACCGCCTGTCGGTTTTCCCCCTGGCCTGGCGTCCACTTCGCGAGCGCACTGCCGATATCCTGCCGCTGGCGGAAAAGTTGTTGGCCAAACACGTCAATAAAATGAAGCACGCCGCAGCGAAGCTATCACCCGAAGCGCAAGCCTGCCTGACCGCGTACCCGTGGCCGGGCAATGTGCGTGAACTGGACAACGCCATTCAGCGTGCGTTGATCCTGCAGCAGGGCGGCTTGATCCAGCCGCAGGATTTTTGCCTGAGCGGTGCGGTGACTTTTGCGCCATTGGCGGTCGCTGCGCCAGTAATCCGCGAGGTGGAAATCGAGGCGGATTCTTCCGGTGCCCTGGGCGATGACCTGCGCCGCCGGGAGTTTCAGATGATCATCGACACCCTGCGCGCCGAGCGTGGCCGGCGCAAGGAAGCTGCCGAAAAGCTCGGCATCAGCCCGCGCACCCTGCGCTACAAACTCGCGCAAATGCGCGATGCCGGGATGGACGTCGAAGGCTATCTGTTCGCCACCTGATCGACGCTGCAAAACAGTCCAGATGCTTTTCTCAGAAGGGTGCCCATGAGCTGGCACCCTTGTTGCTAATACCTGTGTACCCGCCGAGTGAGTGTCAAAAAATTGCGGGCCGCCCAAGAGAGTAGACCATGAGCCAAGGTATTGAATTTAATCGGTTGATGATGGACATGCAGGCCATGAAAGTGGATGCCATGTCTGCGCGTAAATCGACTGCCGCTGTCCCTGAAATCGCGGGCAGCAGCTTTTCCGACATGCTCGGTATGGCGATCAATAAAGTCAGCGATACCCAGCAGGCGTCGACTCAACTGGCCAATGCTTTCGAGATCGGCAAGAGCGGTGTTGACCTGACCGACGTGATGATCGCGTCGCAAAAAGCCAGCGTGTCGTTCCAGGCTCTGACCCAGGTGCGCAACAAGCTGGTCCAGGCTTACCAAGACATCATGCAGATGCCGGTTTAAGGGCGAAATAAGTCATGGCAGAAGCAGTCGCTGATAACGTTCCGGCCAAGGCCACCCCGATCGACGGCAAACCGCCGCTGTTCGGCCTGTCCTTTCTGGAAAACCTTTCCCAGATGACCGTGCTGCGTCAGGTCGGCCTGTTGGTCGGTCTGGCTGCGAGCGTGGCGATTGGCTTTGCCGTGGTGCTGTGGTCGCAGCAGCCGGATTACCGTCCGCTGTACGGCAGCCTTGCCGGCATGGACGCCAAGCAGGTCATGGAAACCCTGGCCGCCGCTGACATCCCTTACAACGTAGAACCCAATTCCGGTGCCTTGCTGGTCAAGGCTGATGATCTGTCCCGTGCGCGGATGAAACTCGCTGCCGCTGGTGTCACTCCCAGCGACGGCAACATCGGTTTCGAAATCCTCGACAAGGAACAGGGTCTGGGCACCAGCCAGTTCATGGAAGCGACCCGTTATCGTCGCGGCCTCGAAGGCGAACTGGCGCGGACCATCTCCAGCCTGAACAACGTCAAGGGTGCCCGCGTGCACCTGGCGATTCCGAAGAGTTCGGTGTTCGTTCGTGACGAGCGCAAGCCGAGCGCTTCGGTACTGGTCGAGCTGTACAGCGGGCGTTCGCTGGAGCCGGGTCAGGTGGTGGCGATCATCAACCTGGTGGCGACTTCCGTGCCCGAGTTGAGCAAATCGCAGATCACCGTCGTCGATCAGAAGGGCAACCTGCTCTCCGATCAGGCGGAGAACTCCGAAATGACCATGGCCGGCAAGCAGTTCGATTACAGCCGCCGCATGGAAAGCATGCTCACCCAGCGCGTGCACAACATTCTGCAACCGGTACTGGGCAACGATCGCTACAAGGCTGAGGTTTCGGCCGACGTCGATTTCAGTGCCGTCGAATCGACTGCCGAGCAGTTCAACCCGGACCAACCGGCGTTGCGCAGCGAGCAGTCGGTCAACGAACAACGTACCGCCAGCAATGGCCCGCAAGGTGTGCCGGGTGCCCTGAGCAACCAGCCGCCGGCGCCTGCCTCGGCACCGCAGACCACCGGTGGCACCGCCGCAGCGGCCGGGATGATCCAGCCGGGTCAGCCACTGGTTGACGCCAACGGTCAGCAGATCATGGATCCGGCCACCGGCCAGCCGATGCTCGCGCCGTACCCGGCGGACAAGCGTCAACAATCGACAAAGAACTTCGAGCTCGACCGTTCGATCAGCCACACCAAACAGCAGCAGGGCCGTCTCAATCGCCTGTCGGTGTCGGTGGTGGTCGACGATCAGGTCAAGGTCAACCCGGCCAACGGTGAAACCAGCCGTGCGCCGTGGAGCGCCGACGAATTGGCGCGCTTCACCCGTCTGGTGCAGGACGCGGTCGGTTTCGACGCCAGCCGTGGTGACAGCGTCAGCGTGATCAACATGCCGTTCTCCGCCGAACGCGGCGAAGTGATTGCCGATATTCCGTTCTATTCCCAGCCTTGGTTCTGGGACATCGTCAAACAAGTGCTGGGTGTGCTGTTCATCCTTGTACTGGTGTTTGGTGTGCTGCGTCCGGTGCTCAACAACATCACCGGCGGTGGCAAAGGCAAGGAGCTGGCCGGTCTGGGCAGCGACGTGGAACTCGGTGGCATGGGCGGCCTGGACGGCGAACTGGCCAACGACCGCGTGAGCCTCGGTGGTCCGCAGAGCATTCTGTTGCCAAGCCCGAGCGAGGGTTATGACGCGCAGCTGAATGCAATCAAGAGTCTGGTAGCTGAAGACCCGGGTCGCGTGGCTCAGGTCGTAAAAGAGTGGATTAACGCAGATGAGTGATAACCGAGCCGCCGCCGTCAAATTGACCAAGGTCGACAAAGCCGCGATTCTGCTGCTGTCCCTCGGTTCGACCGATGCTGCGCAAGTGCTGCGCCACATGGGTCCCAAAGAGGTTCAGCGCGTCGGCGTGGCCATGGCGCAGATGGGCAACGTGCATCGCGAACAGGTCGAGCAGGTGATGAGCGAGTTCGTCGACATCGTCGGCGATCAGACCAGCCTCGGCGTCGGTTCCGACGACTACGTGCGCAAGATGCTCACCCAGGCCCTGGGCGAAGACAAGGCCAACGGCCTGATCGACCGCATCCTGCTCGGTGGCAACACCAGCGGTCTCGACAGCCTGAAATGGATGGAGCCGCGCGCCGTCGCCGACGTCATCCGTTACGAACACCCGCAGATCCAGGCGATCGTGGTCGCGTACCTCGATCCGGATCAGGCCGGTGAAGTGCTCGGCAACTTCGACCATAAAGTGCGTCTGGACATCATCCTGCGCGTTTCGTCGTTGAACACCGTGCAACCGGCCGCCCTGAAAGAACTCAACCAGATTCTCGAGAAGCAGTTCTCCGGCAACTCGAACGCCTCGCGCACCACCCTGGGTGGCATCAAGCGTGCGGCCGACATCATGAACTTCCTCGACAGCTCGATCGAAGGCCAGCTCATGGACTCGATCCGCGAAGTCGACGAAGACCTGTCCGGTCAGATCGAAGACCTCATGTTCGTGTTCAACAACCTCGCCGACGTCGACGACCGTGGCATCCAGGCGCTGTTGCGCGAAGTCTCTTCCGATGTGCTGGTACTGGCCCTCAAGGGTTCGGACGAAGGCGTCAAGGAAAAGATCTTCAAAAACATGTCCAAGCGTGCCGCCGAACTGTTGCGCGACGACCTCGAGGCCAAAGGCCCGGTGCGCGTCAGCGACGTGGAAACCGCACAGAAGGAAATCCTCACCATTGCCCGTCGTATGGCCGAAGCCGGCGAGATCGTGCTCGGTGGCAAGGGCGGCGAGGAAATGATCTAAGCCCATGGATAAGCCTGACGAGTCTGTGACGGATCTGATCCGCGCCCGCGATGTTCGTGGTTTCGAATCCTGGGCGCTGCCCAGCTTCGACCCGCCGAAACCGGAACCCGAGCCTGAGCCGGAGCCCGAACCGCCGGAAATGGAAGAAGTGCCGCTGGAAGAAGTCCAGCCACTGACCCTGGAAGAACTCGAAAGCATCCGTCAGGAGGCTTACAACGAGGGCTTCGCCATCGGCGAAAAAGAAGGTTTTCACAGCACCACGCTGAAAGTGCGTCAGGAAGCCGAAACAGCGCTGGCGGCGAAAATCGCCAGCCTCGAGCTGCTGATGGCCAACCTGTTCGAACCGATCGCCGAGCAAGACACTCAGATTGAAAAGTCGCTGGTCGACCTCGTGCAACACATCACCAAACAGGTGATCAAGCGCGAACTGGCCATCGATTCGACGCAGATCGAACACGTCATGCGCGATGCCCTCAAGCTGTTGCCGCTGGGCGTGGAAAACGTGCGCCTGTACGTCAATCCGCAGGATTTCGCACAGGTCAAAGCCCTGCGCGAACGCCACGAAGAAACCTGGCGCATCGTCGAAGACGATTCGCTGTTGCCGGGCGGTTGCCGGGTTGAAACCGAACACAGCCGCATCGACGCCAGCGTCGAATCGCGGGTGACCCAGGTCATGGCCAAGCTGTTCGATCAGTTGCACGAGCAGGCCTTGCATCCGGCGGCGCCTGACTTGAGTCTGGACATTCCCGAAGACACCCCAGCGGCTGTCGACTCTGACGAGCCGCGCGCGGACGCCAGCGATGCGCCTTGAACGCACCAGTTTCGCCAAGCGCCTGAGCACCTACGCCGAGGCCACCGAGATTGCCGGCGCGCCGATCCTTGAAGGTCGGCTGCTGCGCATGGTCGGCCTGACCCTCGAAGCCGAAGGCTTGCGCGCGGCCATGGGCACCCGTTGCATGGTGATCAATGACGACAGCTACCACCCGTCCCAAGTGGAAGCGGAAGTCATGGGTTTTTCCGGCAGCAAAGTCTTTCTGATGCCGGTCGGCAGCGTCGCCGGGATTGCCCCGGGCGCCCGCGTGGTGCCCCTGGCCGATACCGGTCGTTTACCGATGGGCATGAGCATGCTCGGCCGTGTCCTCGACGGCGCCGGTCGCGCGCTGGACGGCAAGGGCGGCATGAAGGCCGAAGACTGGGTGCCGATGGACGGCCCGACCATCAACCCGCTCAACCGTGATCCGATCAGCGTACCGCTGGACGTCGGCATCCGTTGCATCAACGGTTTGCTGACGGTCGGCCGTGGCCAGCGTCTGGGTCTGTTCGCCGGTACCGGTGTCGGTAAATCGGTGCTGTTGGGCATGATGACCCGCTTCACCGAGGCCGACATCATCGTCGTCGGCCTGATCGGTGAGCGTGGTCGCGAAGTTAAGGAATTCATCGAACACATTCTCGGTGAAGAAGGCCTCAAGCGTTCGGTAGTGGTTGCCTCGCCGGCGGACGATGCACCGCTGATGCGTATGCGCGCGGCAATGTATTGCACGCGCATCGCCGAATATTTCCGCGACAAGGGCAAGAACGTTCTGCTGCTGATGGACTCGCTGACCCGTTTCGCCCAGGCCCAGCGGGAAATCGCTCTGGCCATCGGTGAGCCGCCAGCAACCAAGGGTTATCCGCCCTCGGTGTTCGCCAAACTGCCGAAACTGGTGGAGCGCGCCGGTAACGCGGAGAAGGGCGGTGGTTCGATCACGGCGTTCTACACCGTACTGTCCGAAGGCGATGACCAGCAGGACCCGATTGCCGACTCGGCGCGGGGTGTGCTCGACGGCCATATCGTCCTGTCACGACGCTTGGCCGAGGAAGGCCACTATCCGGCGATCGACATCGAAGCCTCGATCAGCCGGGTCATGCCGGCGGTGGTTTCGCCGGATCACATGCAGCGTGCGCAGTACTTCAAGCAGTTGTGGTCGCGCTATCAGCAGAGTCGCGATCTGATCAGCGTCGGCGCCTACGTGGCCGGCGGCGATCGCGAGACCGATCTGGCGATTTCCCTGCAACCGCAACTGGTCAGGTATCAGCGCCAGGGCCTCAACGACAAAATCAATCTGGGTGAAAGCCAGGCCTATCTGGAAACCCTGTTCGCCCCTGCGGCGGGCGGGTAACCGGCCATGGCCGTCAGCCGCGCCGCGCGCCTGGCACCGGTGGTGGACATGGCCGAAAAGGCCGAGAAAGCCGCCGTGCAGCGCCTCGCCTACTTTCAGGGCCAGGTCAAAGTTGCCGAAAGCAAACTGGCCGACCTCAATGCCTTTCGTCTGGATTACTCGCAGCAGTGGATCGTGCGCGGCAGCACCGGCGTGACCGGGCAATGGCTGCTGGGCTTTCAGGGTTTTCTCGCGCAACTCGACACCGCCGTCGACCAGCAACGGCAGAGCCTGGTCTGGCACCAGAACAAACTCGACAAGGCGCGTGAGGAATGGCAGCAGGCGTTTGCCCGCGTCGAGGGTTTGCGCAAACTGGTGCAGCGCTATCGCGACGAGGCGCAACGCCTGGAAGACAAGCGCGAGCAGAAGCTGCTGGATGAACTGTCGCAGCGGTTGCCAAGGCGTGATGCCTTTTAAAGATCAAAAGATCGCAGCCTTCGGCAGCTCCTACAGGGGAATGCATTTTCAAATGTAGGAGCTGCCGAAGGCCGCGATCTTTTGATCTGCTTTTCCAGCCTTGCCCCAACCCTATCCAGGTGCTACACCTTGTACAGGTTCGTCAATGACAAGGAAGCCAGTCAATGTCAGTCGTTACAGAAGTCTCTCCAGACCAGAAAAAGCTCACCATCGCCGTCAAAGGCCGGTTCGATTTCGGTCGCCATCAGGAATTTCGCGAGTCGTATGAACGGCTCCCACACAAACCCGAATCCATCGTGGTCGATCTCAAAGAGGCTACTTACCTCGACAGCTCCGCGCTGGGCATGCTGCTTCTGCTGCGTGATCACGCCGGTGGCGACGAGTCGGATATCCGTGTCGTCAACAGCAGCTCCGATGTGAAGAAAATCCTCGCGATTTCCAACTTCGACAAACTCTTCGACATCAGTTGACGCCCATGCAGGCGCAAGAGCCGCTGACCATTCTTATCGCCGAAGACAGCGCCGCCGACCGGCTGCTGCTGTCGACCATCGTCCGCCGTCAGGGCCATCAGGTGCTCACAGCGGCCAATGGTGCCGAGGCGGTCGAAACGTTCAAAGAGCAGCAGCCCGATCTGGTGTTGATGGACGCGCTGATGCCAGTGATGGACGGCTTCGAGGCGGCGCGGCAGATCAAGGCGCTGGCGGGTGAAGCGCTGGTGCCGATCATCTTCCTCACATCCCTGACCGAGAGTGAGGCGCTGGCTCGGTGTCTGGAGGCTGGCGGCGACGATTTTCTGGCGAAGCCGTACAACCAGGTGATACTTGCCGCCAAAATCAAGGCGATGGATCGCTTGCGTCGCCTTCAGGCAACGGTCCTGCAACAGCGCGATCTGATCGCCAGACATCACGACTATCTGCTCAACGAACAACGCGTGGCCAAAGCGGTGTTCGACAAGGTCGCGCATTCCGGTTGCCTGAGCGCGCCGAACATCCGATACCTGCAATCGCCTTACGCGCTGTTCAATGGCGATCTGTTGCTGGCGGCGTACACGCCGGCCGGTGACATGCACGTCATGCTCGGCGATTTCACCGGGCATGGCTTGCCGGCAGCGGTGGGGGCGATGCCGCTGGCCGAAGTGTTTTATGGGATGACCGCCAAAGGCTACGGCCTGGCCGAAACCCTGCGCGAGATGAACGCCAAGTTAAAGCGCATCCTGCCGGTGGACATGTTCTGCTGCGCTACCTTGCTCAGTCTGAGTTTCCAGAGCCGTTCAGTGGAGGTATGGAACGGCGGCATGCCCGACGGTTACTTGCACCACATGGCCAGCGGCGAGCGCGTGCCGTTGCCGGCGCGGCATTTGCCCCTGGGGATTCTCAGCGCGCAAGCCTTCGATGACCGTACGGAGGTGTATCCGATGGCCGTCGATGATCGGGTGTTTCTGTTATCGGACGGGGTGATCGATACCTGCGATGCCAATGACCAGTTGTTCGGCGTCGAGCGCTTGCAGCAGGTGTTTGCGGCGAACCGCGAGCCGGATCGGCTGTTCGAGGATATCGAACAGGCGCTGCGCGATTTTCGCGGGCAGGCCCGTGATGACGTGAGCATGGTCGAGGTCAGTCTGCTTGAGTCGGCGCAGACCCACGGCGCGGCGCCGGTGTATTCCGACAGCGGCCAGTCGTGCCCGCTGGACTGGTCGGCCAGTTTCGAATTTCGCGGCGCCACGCTCAGGCGTTTCAATCCGTTGCCGTTCCTCTTGCAGTTGCTGCTTGAGGTGCATGGCTTGCGCGCGCAAAGCGGGGCGCTGTACAGCGTGCTCGCCGAGTTGTATTCCAATGCGCTGGAGCATGGCGTGCTTGGGCTGGACTCGAGCCTCAAACGCGATGCGGCAGGTTTCGCCCGCTACTATGAAATGCGCGCGGCGCGGCTGGAGGCGCTGCAAGACGGCTTCGTGCGAGTGCATCTGGAGGTCAAGCCACAAGGCGAGGGTGGGCGCCTGGTCATCCGCATCGATGACAGCGGCAAGGGCTTTGATGTAACGCGGGTCATGGAACGGCCCGTGGATAACGTCCGCTTGTCGGGACGCGGCATCGGGCTGGTCCGGCAACTGGGGCGCAATGCCAGTTGGTCGGATCAGGGTCGTAGTGCCAGCGTGGAGTTTTTCTGGGAGATTGAGGCATAATCCGCCCATTCTTGATCAAGGAGTGAGCAAGTGACAGACACACATGTAGATCGCGATGTTCTCGACACCTTGCGCGAGGTGATGGAAGACGGTTATCCGGAGTTGCTCAAGACTTTTCTGGAGGACTCGGAAAGTCGCCTGCACGAGTTGCAGGACAGCACCAGCGCCAAAGCGCTTTCCGATGTAGCCCATAGCTTCAAGGGCAGCGCCAGCAATATGGGCGCGGTTCGACTGGCCGAGTTGTGCCAGGACCTTGAGTCGAATGCCAAGGACAAAAGTCCGGAAGCGCTTGCTCAACTGGTGGCCGATATCCATTCCGAATTTGCCGAAGTACGCCCGGTGTACGAAAGCGAAAAGCACCACGCCCACATCCACTGAAGCTGCCGTCCGGCGCTTTTCGCAAGTGTCTGGCCAAACTGGCCCGGCACTTGCAGTCATCTTGCTCAACTGTACCTACGATCCCAGTGCAGCGGAGACCGTGTCATGCCTGCGACCCCCAACATTCTTCTTCAGACCGCCGCTCAGGCCAAGGCGCAAGCCGCCTCGGCCAAATCGTCGGCAATGGCCGCAGACGCCGGGGACAAGGCCTCAAGCTTCGCTAAAGTGTTCGCCGATCAGGCGCCGGCCAAGCCTGTCGTGACTGCCGATAACTCAGTCAAACCGGCACGCGACAAGGTCGCGGACAGCAGCGGCAAAAAGGATATCGGCAAAGATCAGTCTGCCGCGCCCGAGCCAGCAATTGCCGATAGCGGCAAAGCGTTGCCTGCTGACAAAGCGCCTGCGAGCGACGACGCGACAGCGACTGCCGATGACACCGCTGAAACCGTACAAACCCCTGTGGCGGATGCCGCGCCTGTAGACCCGGCGCTTGACCCGGCCTTGGCGCAAGTCGTCCAGCCACTGGTGCCAGCGCCTGTGGTGCAGGCCCCGGCAGTCGCCACGCCAGCCCAGCCGGAAACCGAAACGCCTGCATTGGCGGTCGTATCGGGGATGGTCAAAGATCCGGCGGCCACCGACAGCGAATTTGATCCGACAGCCGACCCGC
>NZ_RAZO01000181.1:0-1807 GCF_004307535.1 Pseudomonas sp. Sample_9 | reverse complement strand
GCCTGCTTTGGGAGCAGGATGTCAGGAGTTCGAATCCCCTTACCCCGACCATATTGAAAATCCTCGTATCGAAAGATACGGGGATTTTTTTTGTCTGCCGAAAGGCGAATCTCTTCAAGTCGTCATACAACCTGCCGATAGCCCGCTAATAAGAGGGGACTGCCAACGCTTCGCCCCTTGATCTGGCCATTACAAGAATAAGGGCGTTCGTCATGTTGCTTCGTCAGTTGAATATTGCTCCCCGGGCTGCCCTGGGTTTTGCCCTGATCGCGGTGTTGGTGGCCTTGCTCGGCGTGTTTGCGCTGGGGCAGATGTCGAGCATCCGCGACAGTGAGGTGGCGGTGGAGAACCGCTGGTTGCCGAGCATCCGTGGCGGCGACGAGATCCGTGAACTGATGCTGCGCATCCGCACTATCTCCCTGCGCATGGCGCTCGATCAGGATCCGGCCAATATCGCCACCTATCGCGGCCAGATGGACACCCGCGACAAGGAGCTGAGCGAAAAAATCGCAGCCTACGACAAACTGGTCGACACTGCCGAAGGCCAGCAGCTGTATGACCAGTTCAAGAAAACCTTCGCCGCCTATCGCACCGGCATTGCCCAGTCGTTCACCCTCGCTGAGCAAGGCAAGCGTGACGAGCTGACCAAATTGCTCCTGGTTGACATGAAGACCGTGGTCGACGGCTCCGGCAAACAGCTCAATGATCTCGCCGATCTGTTCGCCCGCCAGGTCGCTGCCGAAAGCGAGAAGTCCGCCGCGCATTATGAAACCTCGCGCACCATCGTTACTCTTTTCATTGCCTTGGCAGCGCTGGCCACGGTGGCGCTGGCGATGTTGCTCACGCGCAGTATCGTGCGCCCGCTGAGCAGCGCGGTGGATGCCGCCGAAAGTGTCGCCAAGGGCGATCTCACCCGACCGATCGAAACCCATGGCAACGACGAAGTCAGCCGCTTGCTCAAAGCCCTCGCGACGATGCAACAGAACCTGCGCGAGACGCTGCAGGGTATCAGCGGCTCAGCCACACAACTGGCCACCGCCGCTGACGAACTGAGCGCCGTTACCGTCGACAGCACCCAAGGCTTGCAAGAGCAGAACAACGAAATCGAACAGGCCGCCACTGCGGTTAACGAGATGACCGCTGCGGTGGAGGAGGTCGCGCGCAACGCGGTGTCGACGTCCGATGCCACGCGCCAGTCCAGTCAGTCGGCGCAATTGGGCCAGGAGCGCGTCAGCGAAACCGCCAGCGCGATCAATGCGCTGGCCAGTGATGTGCAGAACACCGGCGAACTGGTGCAGTCGCTGGCCAATCAATCGCAAGACATCGGTAAGGTTCTGGACGTGATTCGCGCCATCGCTGAGCAGACCAATCTGCTGGCGCTCAACGCTGCCATCGAGGCAGCACGAGCGGGCGAAAGCGGTCGAGGTTTTGCGGTGGTGGCTGATGAGGTGCGCGCGCTGGCGTATCGCACCCAGCAATCGACGCAGGAGATCGAGCAGATGGTGCAAGGCATGCGCAGCGGTTCGAGCCTGGCGCTGGAGTCCATGCAGGCCAGCGCATCTCGTGCGGCGAGCACGTTGGTTCTGGCAGAGCGGGCGGGTGAGGCGTTGGTGACGATCACAGCGTCGGTGCACGAGATCCACGAGCGCAACCTGGTGATCGCCAGCGCTGCCGAGGAGCAGGCGCAGGTGGCGCGGGAAGTGGATCGCAATCTGGTGAACATTCGCGACCTGTCGGTGCGTTCGGCTGCGGGGGCTGATCAGACCAGCGCATCGAGCCACGAACTGTCGCAACTGGCCAATGCGCT
>NZ_RAZO01000098.1:5297-24210 GCF_004307535.1 Pseudomonas sp. Sample_9 | reverse complement strand
ACCCCAATTGCGAAAGCAGTTGGGGTTTTGTTTTGCCTGCGAGAAAGTTTTCAGCGCTACGGCGAACAAAATTGCACAGTTATTTTCGAAGCAGAACACTAGAATAGCCCCATCTTTATCGGAGCCAGAGCCTGTATGTCAGAATCGGTTGACGCCCCCGGGCTGTCAGATTTACCGCTGGAAGACTTGATAGCCTGTCACGAGTGCGACCTGCTGATGCGCAAGCCGACACTTGCCCATGGTGAGAAGGCTCTCTGCCCGCGCTGCGGCTACGAGTTATATGCGCACCGCCATAACGTGGTGCAGCGCAGCCTCGCGCTGGTAATCGCCGCGTTATTACTTTACGTACCGGCAAACTTTTTACCCATCATGCAACTCAATATCCTCGGGCAATCTTCGCAGGATACGGTCTGGAGTGGCGTAGTCGGCCTGTTCAACACCGACATGCAAGGTGTGTCGATTGTCGTCTTCCTTTGCAGCATGGCCATACCGTTACTCAAGTTGTTGTGCCAGCTGTTTGTCCTACTGACGATCCGCTTCAATGTCGGCCGTAGTTATGGCTTGTTGCTCTATCGTATTTACCACCACCTCAGAGACTGGGGCATGCTCGAGGTCTACCTCATGGGCGTCCTCGTCGCGATCGTGAAGCTGGCGGATATGGCAGCAATCACCGTCGGCCTCGGGCTGGCATGTTTCATTGGCTTGTTGTTGGTACAAGTCTGGCTGGAGGTGGTGATGTCACCGCATCAGATCTGGCAGGCATTATCAGGAGAGGATGCCCATGCGGGCGATTGATGCGGGCATTCTGGTGTGCACCGAATGCCACGAACTGAACAAGCAGGAAGCTGACGTCGATGAGCAAAGCTGTACCCGCTGCGGCGCGCAGGTGCACGCTCGCCGCCCCAACAGCCTGACCCGCACCTGGGCGCTGTTGATCACGGCAGCCATTATCTATATTCCGGCCAACGTCTTGCCGATCATGACGGTCAGCTCCCTGGGCCAGGGTGAACCGAGCACCATCATGTCCGGGGTGATTGAACTGGTGCAGCACGGCATGATTCCGATCGCAAGCGTGGTGTTCATCGCCAGTATTCTGGTGCCCACGTTCAAACTGGTCGGCATCGCGCTGCTGCTGTTTTCCGTGCAGCGCCGGCAGCCATTGTCGGCCCGTCAGCGCATCTGGATGTACCGATTCATCGAGTTCATTGGCCGCTGGTCGATGCTCGATATTTTCGTGATCGCCATTCTCGTGGCGGTCGTCAACTTCGGCCGGATAGCCAGTGTCGAAGCCAATCTGGGCGCCGTCGCCTTCGCCTCTGTGGTGATTCTGACGATGCTCGCCGCAGTAACTTTCGATCCCCGACTGATTTGGGATAACACGGAGTCGGACGACGACCATGACTGATTTGCCTGTAGCGAAAACCCGACCGGCTTCGAACTGGTCGGCCATTTGGGTGCTGCCTCTGATCGCGCTGATCATCGGCGGCTGGCTCGGCTGGCGTGCCTGGTCGGAAACCGGCATCGAAATACAGGTGCGCTTCGAAAGCGGCGAAGGGATCCAGGCCAACAAGACCGAAGTGGTTTACAAAGGCATGCCGGTCGGCAAGGTCAAGACGCTCAAGCTCGACGATGAAGGCAACTCCAAAGGCGTGATCGCCACCATCGAAATGAACAAGGACGTCGAGCAGTACCTGAAGACCAGCACACGGTTCTGGCTGGTCAAACCGAGCGTGACCTTGGCCGGTATCACTGGTCTGGAAACGCTGGTCTCGGGTAACTATGTTGCGATCAGTCCCGGTGAAGGCGAGCCCGTGCGCAAGTTCAAGGCATTGGCCGAAGAGCCGCCGCTGTCCGACGCCAAGCCCGGTCTGCACCTGACCATCAAGGCCGATCGCCTCGGCTCGTTGAATCGCGGCAGCCCGGTGTTCTACAAGCAGATCAAAGTCGGCCAGGTCAAAAGCTATGTGCTTTCCGAGGACCAGAGCACCGTTGAACTGAAGGTGTTCATCGAGCCGACCTACGCCAAACTGGTGCGCAAACACACACGTTTCTGGAACGCCAGCGGCATCAGCATCGACGCCAACCTGTCCGGTGTGAAAGTCCGTAGCGAGTCCTTGGCCAGCATCGTCGCTGGGGGCATCGCCTTCGCTACGCCGGAGAATCGCAAGGACAGTCCACCGACTGACCCGAGCCTGCCGTTCCGTCTCTATGAAGACTTCGACGCCGCCGCTGCCGGGATTCGCGTAAAGGTCAAACTCAGCGACTTCGAAGGCCTGCAGGCTGGTCGCACGCCGGTGATGTACAAAGGCATTCAGGTCGGCAACCTGAAAGCGCTTAAGGTCGATCCGGATCTGAACAGCGCAACAGCCGAGCTGACCCTTGATCCGTTGGCCGAAGACTATCTGGTTGAGGGCACGCAGTTCTGGGTGGTCAAACCGTCGATTTCCCTTGCCGGTATTACCGGCCTGGAAGCGCTGGTGAAAGGTAACTACATCGCCGTGCGTCCGGGCGACAAAGGCGCTGCGCCGAAACGCGAGTTCGAAGCGCGACCGAAAGCACCGCCGCTGGACCTGCGTTCGCCGGGCCTGCATCTGGTGTTGTTCACCGATTCGCTGGGTTCGATCGATGTCGGCAGTCCGATTCTGTACAAGCAGGTCAAGGTCGGTTCGGTGCAGAGCTACCAGTTCTCCCGAACCAAGAAGCAACTGGTCATCGGCGTGCACATCGAGAAGGAATACGAAAACCTGGTCAACGCCTCGACGCGCTTCTGGAACGTCAGCGGCATTACCCTCACGGGTGGCTTGACCGGCGGCATTCAGGTCAAGAGTGAATCCCTGCAAACCCTGATGGCCGGCGGTATCGCCTTCGAAACGCCGCAGGCCAATGCGCCGTTGAAGAAACGTATCCCGCGCTTCCGTCTGTTTGCCGATCACGATGAGGCGAACAAGAAAGGCGCGGTAGTGACGATCAAGGTTGATCGCGCTGACGGCTTGAGCAGCGGTACGCCGGTACGTTTCAAGGGGCTCGATGTCGGCAAGATTGAAAGCGTCGATCTGACCGATGACATGCAGTCGGTGATCCTCACCGCTCGCATCACTGAAGTGCCGGAGAAGATTGCGCGGGTCGGCAGTCAGTTCTGGGTGGTCAAGCCGGAGCTGGGCCTGATCAAGACGCAGAACCTGGAGACGCTGGTCACCGGTAAATACATCGAAGTCCAGCCGGCGGCGAAGAATCTCGGCCCGCAGAAGAACTTCGTTGCCTTGGCCGAGGCGCCGGAAGTCACCAAACAGGAAGCGGGTCTGAGTCTGGTGTTGAGCGCCGCACGTCGCGGTTCGTTGAAGCCGGGTGTGCCGGTGACCTACCGCGAAATCACGGTCGGCAAGGTCACCGGTTATGAGTTGGGCCAAACGGCTGACCGTGTGTTGGTGCACATCCTGATCGAGCCGAAGTACGCGCCACTGGTGCGCAGCGGCAGCCGCTTCTGGAACACCAGCGGCGTGGGCTTCGATTATGGGTTGTTCAAGGGCGTGACGGTTCGGACCGAATCGCTGGAGACGCTGATTCAGGGCGGGATTGCTTTCGCCACCCCGGATGGCGAGCGCATGGGCAACCCGGCGCGGGCCGAGCAGACGTTCCCGCTGTTCGACAAGTTCGAGGATGAATGGCTGACCTGGGCGCCGAAGATTCAGCTTGGTAAATAGTGGCGTCTGTTGAGACGTCTTCGCGAGCAGGCTCGCTCCCACAGGGGAACGCATTCCAACTGTGGGAGCGAGCCTGCTCGCGAAGGGGCCAGCCAAATCAACACAAAATCCAGGCGATAAAAAAGGGCCGCGATCTCATCAGATCGCGGCCCTTTTTTTGCCTTCAGCTAAAGCCGATCAAACCGCATCCAGCTCCGGCTCGTCCGCCTGCACATTCAGCGTGGCCTTGACCACATCATGGCGGCGGATGTACTTCCAGTCCGCCTCATCGATGTAGATCCCCGCCGGGCCGCTGCCGCCTTCCAGGTCGATCGCGACACTGGCGCAGACTTGCGGCTTCACACTCGCCAGAATCGGCACGAAGCCTAGTTGCAGACTGGTTTCCAGCAGCGCCGCCTGGTTCTTCTCGTCGATGTCCGCCGCCTCGTCGAGGTAGTACGGCAGACGCACGCGGCCGGCCAGATCGCGATCCATCAAATGCAGCAACAAGTACATGTTTGTCAGTGCTTTGATGGTCATGGTCGTACCGTTGGACGCTGCGCCATCGATATCGGTGTGGATCACCGGTTGGCCGTTGACCTTGGTGATCTCGAAGGCCAGTTCGAACAAATCCTTGAGGCCGAGCTGGTTGTGGTTCGCCGCCACCAGCCGCGCGAGGTATTCCTTAGCCTCTTCGTTCTTGTTGTCCTGCTCGGCGCTCTGGCTGAGGTCAAACACCGACAGTGTTTCGCCTTCCTCATACTGGCCGGCGCTGTGGATGATCTGGTCGATGTGCTTGAGCGCTTCCTTGTTCGGCGCGAGGACGATGCGGAAGCTCTGCAGGTTGGAAACCTGACGCTTGTTGATCTCGCGGTTGAACAACGCCAGTTGATGCTCGAGGCTGTCGTAGTCGCTGCGGATGTTGCGCAGGGTGCGGGCGATGTCGGTGACCGCCGCGCGCCGCGCCTTGCCTAAGGTCAGCGCTTCATCGGTGCGGTGTGCGTAAGCGTTGATCAGCAGCGACAGACGCCGCTCCATGTCGTCTTCGCTGTCGAACTTGGCCACGCCTTTCAGACGCACCTGCGCATACAGCGCCTCGATCTGCCCATCGGCGCGCAGCAGACCCTGCCAGCTGTCCTGATAGTCGTTGAGCAGCGGCAGCAGGTTGTCCATCGAATCATCGACCGGATCCATGAACGGCGTACCGAACGGCAGGTCCGCCGGCAGCAACTGGCGACGGCGCAGCGCGTCGTCGAGGGTGCGCTGCTTGGCTTCCATGTCGGCGATCTGCCGGCCGACCAGTTGCAGCTTGGCCGACAGTTGCTGGACGCGCTCGGTGAAGGCATCGCTGGAGCGCTTGAGTTCGTCCTGCGCAGCTTCCATCTGCGCCAGTTGTTCGAGTTTGTCGCTTTCTTCGGCGCTCAGTGTCTGGGTGCGACGGAAATCTTCCAGCGCCTTCTGCGCGTCCAGTACTTGCTGATACAGCTCCTCGGTCTGGGTCTTGCTCGCGGCGCGGTCGGCGGCCACGGCTTGCTGGGTTTTCAGTTGCTTGAGCTCTTTTTCCAGACGCTCCTTCTGATCGCGCAACGCGGCGCGGTCGGCCAGCGCTTGCAGGGCCGGCGGCTCGATGTGCGAGATGTCGATGGACAGGCCCGGCACTTCGAAGCGCTCGCCCTTGAAGCCGTCAAGAATCAGCTCGACCGATTTGACCCACTCGCCGTTCTCGTCGAGGGTGATGCCATGTTCACCCAGCGGCAGGCTGAACAGCGCGCTGTTGAACAGGCGCATCAGGCGTTCGACGTCCTGTTGCGAGAACTCTTCACGCAGGCGGGCGTAGCTGTTGTTATCAGCGTGGTCGAGTTGTTGCTTCACCGACTTCAGGCGTTTTTCCAGATCGCGCAGACGCTCTTCGAGATCTTCGGCACTGAACTGACGCGACTGCGCCAGGGCACCGGCCAGTTCATCGTGAGCATCCTTGGCGGCGAGCAATTGTTGCTCGAGCACTTTGACGTCATCGACCAGGGCGAAGCGGTTCTTCAATACCGACAGCTCACCGAGCCAGCGCTGGATGCCGGAAATTTCCCGCTCCAGACGCATCAGTTCCTGAGTGCCGCCGCGCTGATCGTTTTGCAGATCGTCCTGCTCGCGACGGTAGTGCTCGGCCTGGATGGTCAGCTCTTCCTTGCGCGCCGTGGCGTAGTCCGACCAGGTGCCGAGCAAGGAATCGAGCAGCGGCGACAGGCGATGCAGTTTGCCGCGCAGCACATCGCGCTGTTTCACGCCGTTGGCCAGCGCTTCAACCAATGGGCCGGCGGCGACCAGCGAGTTGTAGTCCTGCTCCATGCGCCGCACGTCGCGGAAGGCTTCTTCGCACGCGGCGATGTAATCGACGCTGCCCGAACGCAGGCTGTGTTCGAAGGCATCGAGGAACAGCTGCTTGAGCTTGGCCGCGGTGATTTCGCGCATGTGCAGCAGGTTGATGAACAGCGCGCGGAAGGTCTTCAGGCTCTGCTCGCTGGTGGAGCGCAGCGGGATCAGCGTCAGGTCGAGCGGGATCGACGTGTGGCCGCCAACCAGCAAACGGCGCAGTTCGTCGGGCTTGAGCTCGTAAGCCTTCAGGCCTTCTTTTTCGAGATTGCTGAACAGCTCTTTCTGACGCAGGCAAGTGTCGTTTTTCTGGTAGTGGGCCAGATCGAGCTTGCCGGCGTAGGCGAAGAACTGGTGCCCGAAACCGCCGCCCGGGCCGCGACCGACCACGCCGATCACGTGGGGGCCGTGGGGCAGATTGACTTCAACGAGGATGTAACTGGTGTCGGAAGCGAAGTAGAAGCGCCGCGATTGTTCCAGGCTGTACTTGCCGAAGCTCATGTCGGACATGCGCGCCAGAATCGGGAACTGCAAGGCGTTGATCGACGCTGACTTGCCGAGGTTGTTCGCGCCGTAAACCGACAGCGGTTCTTCCAGCGGGAACAGACCGAGGCTGTAACCGGCGGTGTTCAAAAGGGCAAAGCGGCGGATGCCGTAGCGTTCCTGGCTCATGCATCGGACTCCTGTTCTTCGGCAATGGCGCGGGCCAGTGCGTCTTCTTCGCTTTCTTCTTCAAATTCGGAAAGATCGAGCGGATCGTCGGTTTCGAGGAATTTCGCTTCGGCTTCTTCGTCGATCAGCACCGGTGCCGGCAGCGGCAGAACGCTGTGGACGCTGGCTGCCAGGTCGCGGTCCTGCTGCACCGACAGGCACACGTCGAGGAAGCGATGCATCGGCGGCAGGAAGCGGTAGACGCCGTTTTCTTCGCCGGCAAAACCGAGCTGGGTCATGCGGCGCATGATTTTTTCTTCGAGTTCTTCGACGGTCTGCACTTCGGCCTGGATGAACAGGTCGCGGTATTTATCCAGCAGCGACGGCAATTCTTCGCGGCCGAGGCTGCCGCCGTCGAGCACGGCAATCGGGTCGCGGCCCTGATCGGCCAGGTGCTCGACGAGGATGAAGGTGAACAGCGCCAGACGCTGGGCGGTCTTGTTCACCGCTGCTGCGGCCATGTCCGGCACGAAGTAATAGAAACCACGGGTGTCGCAGACCAGTTCAAAGCCCAACGCCTTGAACAGCGTGCGGTACTGGTCCTGGAAATTCGACAGTTGTGCGTACAGCTCGGGATCACGGCGGCTGACGTGGTAACCCTTGAACAACTCGCGGAAGATCGGCGCCAGTTGCGACAGTTCGGAAAGATCAAGATGCATTTGGGATGCTCGCAGAATCCTCGGCGGCGGTGTCGCTGGCCGAGAGCAGGGCGAAGGAGCGCAGGCTGACCTGATGCTCGTGAGTGTGATATTCGCGGCGTTCCAGACGCTCGCGCTTGAAGCGTTTTTCCCGCGACAGGCGCGAGAACCAGTAAAGCAATTCGTCGGTGGCGCCGTCCGGTTCCTGCTCCAGCAGCCAGGTCATCAGATCCGGCATCGGCAGCGACTCTTCGCAGCGATCGACCATCTCGCGCACGGTGCGCGGTGCACGTGGAGCGTCGCCCGCCTTCTGGGTTTTGTGCGCCTTGGGGAAGCGCGCCGGTTTCGGCTCGAAACGCGCCAGCGCATAAACGTAGGCTTCGACCTGACTGGCGCTGCCCAGGAAGGTGCTTTGCGGACGGGTGAACAGCGGCATCGCCGCTTGCGGCACGGCGTCGATGCCTTTACGCCGGATCGCCGCCAGCGCCAATGCGGCGCCACGGGTCACGGCGTTGTGCCGACGCGCTTCTTCACGCAGCGGCAGCAGCAGTTCGCGGGCATGACGCAGGGTCAGTTGCGCGCTGGTCTGCATTTCGAGGATGCGCGCGTGGGTGCGCAGGAGCATGTCGTCATCGACCAGATGGCCGAGGCGCTGCTGTTCGCTGAGCATCTTCAGCAGCACCGTTTCGACCTTGCGCACGCCTTGCTCGAAGGCACCGTCGGCGTTGACCAGATCGATCATCGGCTCGACGTATTCGTCCCACGTCGCCAGGACTTCGGCGTACCGCTGACGCAGCGGAATCTGCCGGTCGCTGGTCTTCGCCCGTTCGGCCACTGCCACCAGGGCTTGTTCATCGTTGTCGAGTTTCTTCAGGACGTCGCGCACGCGCATGTCGAGCAAGCGCAGCTGGCGCGCCAGATCGTTGCCATCACGAACGTCGAAAGCGTCCTGGATATAACCGGCCAGACGCTCAAGGTGACGCAGGTAGGCTTCGATTTCCAGGCACAGACCGAGGCGGTGTTCGCGGCGCAGGTAGGCGAGGAAGTCGTGGATCTGCGCGTTGAGCTCGAAACGGTTCGGGCTTTTCGCCACCGGAACCAGAATGTCGAGGCGAATCCACACGTCGAGCAGGCTGGTGATGTCCTGCGGCGTACTGTCGAGTTGTTGGGCGGCCAGTTGCGTGCGCAGTTCGTTGAGGCTCAGGGTGCCTTGGTCGAAGTGCTCGCACAGTGGCTCCAGAAGTGCCCAGTGTTCAGCGAGGGCGCGCAAGACGCGCTTGGGTTCGATCATCGGAATGGCCGGCTGGTTGGCGATTAAAAGCGGCGATTGTACTGCATCACAGGCGCGGCGATTCACTCTCGGGACGGGCTGTCGCATTCTTTGGCCAAAGGGCAGCGGCGCAGCGCAGCGCGGGGTATCGATCAACAGCGAGCGATCTTGTGCGAAGGGCGGTAGAATCAGCGCACTTTCCGTTATCCACAAGTGGCCGACCTTTGCTTATCGAGTCCCGCCGCCGCGCCTATTTGAACGCCATGCAGGTGGTCAACTGGCTGCCGCGCACCGAACTGCCTTTCGCCGCACCGTCGCGGCCCGAGCTGCTGGAGATGCCCGAGCCTGAGCTTGAGGTACCGGTTGTTCCGGCGCCTCAGGCCGAAGCACCGGCGCAGCCTGCCGCGCGTCAGGCCGAGCGACCGAAAATCGAGGTGCCGCGTCCGTCGCTGGCCAGTACCCGCAACGGCGCCAAACCGGTGGAGGAAGTCGACGACACGCCGGTGGTGGTCAAGCCTGCGCCAGTGCCGCCGCCGCGTTTCGCCCTGCAACTGCTGCGCGCCGGGCGTTGCCTGCTGCTGGTCGAGTTACCCACAGGCGAAGCGTTTCAGAGTCGCGATCCGGCCTACCTGCTGCTCAAGGACATGCTGCGCGCCGCCGGTCTGCCGGATGCGCCGCAAATCGTCGGCGAACCTGTGCGCTGGCCGTGGCTCAATCGCGGCACGCTGGATCAAGGCCCGGAAGCGGCGCGCGACTTCGTGCAAGGCTTCCTCTCGGTGCAGATGGAAGCGGCGCCCTGCGCCTGTCTGTGGCTGATCGGCCTGCCGGCGGTGAAATTTGCCGGGGAAGCGGGCGCCGAAGCGTTCAATAGTGAATTGCAGATCGAAGGTCTGGGCCTGGCTTGGGCGATTCCCGGTCTGGAACTGTTAATGGAAGAGCCACAGCGCAAGGCCGCTGTGTGGCAAGCCATGCGTCGGCTGATGGCGCGCTGGAAACAATCCGATGAGTGAGGCTGTAACCTTTCGCCCGATGACCGAGGCGGACCTGGACGCTGTGTTGAAGATCGAATACGCCGCGTACAGCCATCCGTGGACGCGGGGGATTTTTCTCGATGGCCTGGGCAAATACCAGATCTGGCTGATGTTCGAAGGGCAGCAGCAGGTGGGCCACGGTGTGGTGCAGATCATTCTTGATGAGGCGCACCTGCTCAATATCACCGTCAAGCCGGAAAATCAGGGGCGCGGGTTGGGCCTGACGTTGCTTGAGCATTTGATGTCGCGGGCGTATGCGGCCGAGGCTCGCGAATGTTTTCTCGAAGTGCGCGACAGTAATACTGCTGCGTTCAGGTTGTATGAGCGTTATGGCTTCAACGAGATCGGCCGGCGTCGCGATTATTATCCGGCGGTGGGCGGGCGTGAGGATGCGGTGGTGATGGCCTGTACCTTGGTGGATTAAGCCCTGTAGGAGCTGCCGAAGGTTGCGATCTTTTGATCCTGTTTTTGTAAGATCCAAAGCAAAATCAAAAGATCGCAGCCTTCGGCAGCTCCTACAGGGGGCAAATTCAAAGTCAGCGGATCAGCGCTTGCCATCCAGCGGATCCAGATCCGCCAGTTCCGCCTCATCCAGCCCGTCACCGCCGCCGATGTCGTTTTCACCGACCTCGCTCAAATCCCAATCCGCCGGATTGCCTTCGCCGACTTCCTCGGCATCGCGCGCACCATCCTCGCGAATCAAAGTCTCAGGGCTCAGGTCATCATCAGTCGGCTGGTGATCGTCCACCGAGGCCCCGGTCATACCCGCCTCACGCACTCGCTCAGCAGGCATCAATTGTTCACGTTCACGCTCGGGCAGCTCATCGCCGATCTTCGCGCTGGGCTCTTCGTCGTCAAAGTCCAGCTCGTGCACCGAGCCCATGCGGTCTTCGTTATCATCGATGGGTTCCGGTTGCACCGCATCATAAGGGCGTCGTGAATCAGTCATGGCAATTCCTCATAGTGTGGGCCTTACTGAGTGGACTCACCGGGCGCGCGAGAATTCCAACGAAAACACTTTGCGCTGGCGGCGTGACTTCGAAGGGTGGTCGTCTATCAAACCTGCGCATCTTTCTTGAGGCCTTATCCATGCACGATCTACAAGACCTGATTGATAACAACGAGCGTTGGGCTGACGCGATCACCAAGGAAGACCCGGATTTCTTCGCCAAACTGGCGCGCCAGCAGACTCCGGAATATCTATGGATCGGTTGCTCCGACGCACGCGTACCGGCCAATGAAATCGTCGGCATGCTGCCGGGCGATCTGTTCGTGCACCGCAACGTGGCCAACGTCGTGCTGCACACCGACCTCAACTGCCTGTCCGTGATCCAGTACGCGGTTGATGTGCTCAAGGTGAAGCACATCCTCGTCACCGGCCACTACGGCTGCGGCGGTGTGCGTGCGTCGATGCAGGATCGCCAGTTTGGCCTGATTGACGGCTGGCTGCGCTCGATCCGCGATCTGTATTACGAGAAACGCGAAGAGCTGGCCAAGCTGGCGACCGAAGAAGAGCAGGTCGATCGCATGTGCGAACTCAACGTGATCCAGCAAGTGGCCAACGTCGCGCACACCAGCATCATCCAGAACGCCTGGCATCGCGGCCAGCCCCTGTCGATCCACGGCTGCATCTACGGGATCAAGGATGGCCGCTGGAAAAGTCTCAATACCACCATCAGTGGTTTCGAACAGTTGCCGCCGCAATACCGTTTGCGTCCGGTCGGCGCGCCGTAACCGTAGCTTTCAGCTTCGGCCTGGATGCCGCCAGCGCTGTAAAAAGCGCTGGCCTTCAGGCGTGGGTGGTTCGTCGTAACCGGTGATCCACCCACGGCAGCGCGACGCGCCGCAATCGCAGGCGAACTGGCGTAGCAGTTTGTCTTCGGTCGATGCGTAATCGATGCTCAGATGTTCGCCGCTGTGGATATCTTTCAAGGCCCACAGCCACAACTCGCTCATGTCGAGAAATACATTCGGGTCGCAGGCGTGTTCCAGCACCCCGCAAAAGCGCGGATCGTAAACGTGGATGCCGGTTTGCAACTGACGGGTCTGTCGACAGCGATAGGGCAGCAATTGCCCGGAAACCCGGCACATTCGGCTGATGCGCAGAAACTCACGGCGCGCGACCACTGCCGTGGCAACGCCTCGTTCGTTGCGGATGATCTGGAAGTCGTCGCAGGATGGAAAGCCCAGCCGCACGGGAAGTCCGGCGAAGGGATAGATGCCTTCGGTGTCGCGCGTCGAGTGCCGGCCCATGGCTTGATTGTTCATAACAGTCCTTGTCGGTGGGTATTGCCTCCGGGTTGTGCCCATGCCTCGCCTGGCGATGCATGATTGGATCCAAGCGTCGCGCAATTGAAACTACTGGTCTACTGTCAAACCTGACAGGCGCGATCGCCGTTATCCCGCGTCAGCATTGGCTGACACGGGGTTACTGCGGCAACGATTACAAAGCAGGTGCGGGCACGGCGGCCGCAGGCAGTGGCGCTTTCAGCTGTTGCAGTTGCGTCTTGACCGGTGGCGTTGCGCACTTGGCAGCGGCTTGTTCGGCGCTGAGATCGCGAATCGAGGTATAGAACAACTCGCAGGTTTTGACCTTTTGCGTCACTTGCCATGTTTGCGTGCAACTGTTCAGCGTGGCCTGCGCATCGCTGCCCGGTTTGCTGCCCATTGCCGCCTGCCAGCAGGCAGCACTCAAATCCTGGCCCATGACTTTCAGGCCCGCCGCGTCAGCCTTGGCCTGGGCATCGTCGCCGGTATAGCTCTTCGGATCGGCGGCGTACCAGATATAGCTCGGATGGTTGGAACCGAGCACCGGCACGTTCACCCCTTCGCTCGGACTGATGCTTGCCAGACCCAATACGCCCACCGTCGGCCCATACTGTTCCTTGATCCAGTTGCGCACCGGCGCCCCGAACGCAACCATCGGCAGCGTCGTGCCGCTGGCGGTCTTACTGAACTGCTTGACCAGCGTGGTCTGGTAATCCTTGAAGTAGTCATAGACGTCCTCCAGATCCCCGCCGGCGTTGGACGGCGCGGCGATCGGCGCGATGTCGATGATGGTCTGATAAGCCGGCGTCTGCCCGGCAGGGATGCCGTTATCGGTCAGCAAAGTCGCCCAGCGGTCGGTGGTGTTCGAGCGCAGATAATCCTGCGCCTGGGTCAGCGAGTAGTCAGGCGGGAAGTGCAGCAACTCGACGCTCTTGCGATTCTCCAGCGCCATGCCCAGTGGCAGGAACAGATACCAACTGTAGGCCCACTTGCCATCGGCATTGAGCTTGCTGGCGCCGGCATAAGCCAGATCCCCGGCGTCGAGCAGCGCGGACAATGACCTGTCATAGCCATCCGGCACTCCGGTGATCTCGGCGTAGAGCTGATCGTTGTCGGTCTTGACCAGCACCTTGGCATCGGCGTAACCGTCGCGCTGGACGCTCTGGCTCAGGTAGTGAGCAACGGTCTGCTCCAGCGTCCAGTTGCGGAAGCAGATCACGCTGCAATTGTTGGGGTAGGCGAAGAGCCGGGTGACGCGCTCGGTGCTGCCCAGTTTCACGTCGACATCGGCGTGGACGGCGGTGCTTAGCGTCAGTGCAACGAGGGTAAGTCCTGCGAGTTTGAACATGCTCAGATCCTTTTCAGCGTGGGTTCCCCTCGATTTGGGGGCGCTTCATAGTGGATCAGTGGTGTTTGACAGAAAAGCGGTTGAGTGTGGATTCTTGCCTGAATGCGGTATGACCCAAGCAGCGCACATATTGTTACGGCTGTGCCAACAAGCACGCTGCCTGGTGCGCGTCCGCACTGCTAGACTGCAGCGACATCGAATTTTCCAAGGGTGAGTCATGAAGCCTTCTACTGCTCTCGACATGCAAAGGTCCGCCGTCCGCGAAGTGATCGGGCGCTTTCGTGTGGCCAACCCGCGTGTATTTGGTTCAGCATTGCTGGGGACGGATCTGGACGGTAGCGATCTCGATCTGCTGGTTGACCCGCTGCCCGGCACGACGCTTTTTGATCTGGGCGGGCTTCAGGTTGAGCTTGAAGACCTGCTGGGTGTTGCGGTCGAGGTGCTGACCCCCGGCGACCTGCCAGTGAAATTTCGTCAGCAGGTGCTTGATCAGGCGCGACCCGTATGAACGAGAACCGGCGAGATGATTATCTTGAACATATTCGTCAGGCCGCGAGCGATGCGCTTATCTTCGTCGAGGGCCTGAACAAAGATGAATTCGCTGAAGATAAGAGAACGCAACAAGCGGTGATCATGAGCCTGATCATCATTGGAGAGGCAGCGACCAAGATCATGGATCGTTACCCTGAGTTCACTGTTGAAAACGCGCAGGTGCCGTGGCGCAGCATGCGTGGGATGCGTAATCGAATTGCTCACGGTTATTTCGATATCAATCTGGACGTTGTCTGGGAAACCGTTCAGGTTGCGTTGCCTGTGCTGTTGAAGTCCCTTCTGACCGCTCAAGGTTGAATACGCCTGTCCGCAGACAGGCGTATTAAAGTCTACCTACGGCATCACCGGCGGCGTATACGCCAATGTCGTCCCCAGCGCCCACAACAACAGCAGCACCAGTGGCGTGTGCACCAGCAGTTGCACGAACGAGAAGCCGATCAGATCCCGCGCCTTCAACCCGAGCACGCCCAGCAGCGGCAGCATGTAGAACGGGTTGATCAGGTTCGGCAGTGCTTCGGCGGCGTTGTAGATCTGCACTGCCCAGCCGAGGTGGTATTGCAGGTCATTGGCGACTTGCATCACGTAGGGCGCTTCGATGATCCATTTGCCGCCGCCGGACGGGATGAAGAAACCGAGAATCGCCGAATAGACGCCCATCAGCAGCGCATAGGTGTCGTGGGAGGCGATGCTGACGAAGAAGGTCGAGATGTGATGCGCGAGGGTTTGCGCATCGGCGCCTTTGACCGTGGTCATCAGTGCGGCGATCGAGCCGTACAACGGAAACTGGATCAACACGCCAGTGGTGGTCGGCACCGCACGGGCCACCGCATCAAGGAAGCTGCGCGGGCGCCAGTGCAGCAGCGCGCCAAGCATGATGAACAGGAAGTTGTAGGTGTTCAGGCCGGAAATCGCGGTAATCGCCGGTTTGGTCGAAAACTCGTGAAACAGCCATCCCGCCGCCAGCAGCACCAACACGATGATCAGCAAAGGGCTGTGTTCCAGCCATTCGCCGGGGCGCGTGCGCGGTTGCAGCGGCGGCAGGTTGAACGCCGGGTCGATGCCGCAGGCCTTGGCGTCGCGTGCCGAATTCGGCCCGGGCGCGGTGGCGTAGGCGATGATGATCGAAATCACGATCAGCGCCAGCAGCATGACCCCGGACTGCCAGAGAAAAATGGTTTCGGTGAACGGGATTACGCCAGTGATCGACAGGATCGACGGCGGCAGGCTGCCCGGGTTGGCCTGCAACTGTGCGGCTGACGATGACAAGCCCAGCGCCCACACCGCGCCCAGACCTAGATACGCAGCGGCACCGGCGGCGCGGTAATCCATTTTCAGATCGGTGCGGCGGGCGAGGGCGCGCACCAGCAGCCCGCCGAATACCAGCGACAGACCCCAATTGAGCAGCGATGCGACCATCGAAATCAACGCTACCCAGGCCACGGCGGAGCGGCCGTTTTTCGGAATGCGTGCCAGTTTGTCGATCAGTTTGACTGCGGGCGGAGAACTGGCGACGACATAGCCGCCGATCACCACGAAGGCCATCTGCATGGTGAACGGGATCAGGCTCCAGAAGCCGTCGCCGAAGGCCATCGCTGCAGCGGTGGGTTTGGCGCCCATGGCCAGAGTGGCCAGCGCAACGATGATCACGGCCAACGCGGCGAATACCCAGGAGTCGGGAAACCAGCGTTCGGCAAAACTGGAACAGCGCAGGGCAAAGCGCGCGGAGCGGCTATCTTCGATATCAACGGCCACGGGAAGTACCTCGGATTTTTTATGGTTATTTTGGTCTCTGGCCACAATCTCAGCATTGTCACCGTCCCTTGTGGGAGCGAGCTTGCTCGCGAAGGCGTCAGGTCAGTCAACAGTGATGTTTGAATGTACCGGCCTCTTCGCGAGCAAGCTCGCTCCCACCGGGATTCATGGTGCTGTGTAAGCTGTGGCCCAGCAGACAGGCGCTAACAGTAAATCAAGCGCCGCCCTTTTGTTGAGCAGGTTTTCGCAAACCGAGACTATGGTCTGACGGGTTGTCGATCCGCGCTTTTGCGTAGACCATGAGCGCCTTGGTTTTTGCCGATGCCTGAGTTCTTTGTCATGACTGCCAATTCTCCAGCCCGACCGGCGCCGTTCAGCCGTGCCGATTACAAGACCCTCGGCCTTGCGGCGCTCGGCGGGGCGCTGGAAATCTACGATTTCATCATCTTCGTATTCTTCGCACTGACCCTGAGTCAGCTGTTCTTCCCCCCGGAAATGCCCGAGTGGCTGCGTTTGCTGCAGAGTTTCGGCATCTTCGTCACCGGTTATCTGGCGCGGCCGCTGGGCGGGATTCTGATGGCGCATTTCGCCGACCGTCTGGGCCGCAAAAAGGTGTTCAGCCTGAGCATCCTGATGATGGCGCTGCCGTGCCTGCTGATCGGGATCATGCCGACCTACGCACAGATCGGCTATTTCGCCCCGTTATTGTTGTTGGCGCTGCGCATTCTGCAAGGCGCGGCGGTGGGTGGTGAAGTGCCGAGTGCCTGGGTGTTCGTCGCCGAGCATGCACCGACCGGCCATCGCGGCTACGCCTTGGGCTTTCTGCAGGCCGGCCTGACCTTCGGTTACTTGATCGGCGCACTCACCGCGACCTTCCTCGCGCAGGTGTTCACGCCTGGCGAAATTCTCGATTACGCCTGGCGCTATCCGTTTCTGCTCGGTGGCGTGTTCGGCGTGGTGGGCGTTTACCTGCGCCGCTGGCTCAGCGAAACCCCGGTGTTCATGGCCATGGAAGCGCAACGCGAGGCGCGGGTCGAGCTGCCGCTGCGCACGGTGCTGCGTGAACATCGTCTGGCCATGCTGCCGGCCATGTTGCTCACCTGCGTACTCACCTCGGCGGTGGTGGTCTTCGTGGTCATTACCCCGACCATGATGCAGAAAACCTTCGGCATGACCGCCAGCCACACCTTCGGCCTCAGTGCCTTGGGCATCGTCTTTCTCAACATTGGCTGCGTGATCGCGGGGCTGCTGGTCGATCGCATCGGCGCCTGGCGCACGGTCATGCTCTACAGCCTGTTGCTGCCATTGGGCATTGGCGTGTTGTATGGCTGTCTGATCATGGGCGGGCATTGGATCGGCATGGCCTATGCGGTCGCCGGTCTCGCTTGTGGGGTAGTGGGTGCGGTGCCTTCGGTGATGGTCGGGTTGTTCCCGGCGCGGATTCGCGTGTCGGGCATTTCCTTCACCTACAACATTGCCTACGCGGCGTGGGCGAGTATCACGCCGCTGTTGCTGATTGGTCTGATGCCGTGGAGCCCGTGGGTCTGCGTAATCTTCTGTGCAGTGATGGGCGCGGTGGGAGTTCTGACAGCGGCGTATTTCGGTGCGCGCATGCCACGTACCGGACCGTGTCAGGCTGCCGGCGCTGCCTGAGCCGCAAGCGCCGGATTATTTTCGACTGACGGATCTGGCGCTGGCTTCAGAAAAGCTGCGCAAGGCCGATGGCTAGGTTGTATCCGCTAACTACCCTGCCATCGGTGCTTTCCCATGTTCAATAAACGCTTGAAACAAGAGCTGGCCGCTCTGCGCGAAGAACTCTCCAGCCTTGTACAAGTGAAGGAAAGCCTGGAAAGCGAAATGCTCGCGCTGACCCTTGAGCCCGACGGGCGGATTCGTTCGGTCAACCAGAATTTTCTCGATGAAATGCTCTACAAGAGCCAGGACCTGGTCGGCCGGGCAATTGAAGACATCGTGCCGGCCCACGTCAAAACCGACGAATTCCATCAGCGCTTCAAAAACTCGATGAGCCGTGGTGAGCACTTCGCCGGCGCCGTGCGCCTGTTGCGCGGCAATGGCGACGAGGCGTGGCTGCGTTCCATCGTGCAACCGGTGCGCTCGTCCGATGGCCGGATCAGACACATTTCCTTCTACGCCAGCGACCTGACCCGCACCATCGAAGCCTCCCGCGAGCATGAGAACCTGATCGGCGCGCTGGTGCGCTCTACCGCCGTGATCGAGTTCGATCTCAACGGCAATGTGCTTAGCGCCAATGATCGGTTCCTCAACGGCATGGGTTACAGCCTGGCGCAGATCAAAGGCAAACATCACCGCACGTTCTGCGCCCCGGAAGAATACAACAGCGCCGAGTACCAGAACTTCTGGCGGCGCTTGAACAGCGGCGAATTCGTCGCAGGCCGCTTCAAGCGTATCGACAGCCATGGTCGTACGGTGTGGCTGGAGGCGTCCTACAACCCGGTGGTCGATGCCAACGACAGACTGTACAAAGTGGTGAAGTTCGCCACGGTGATCACCGATCAGGTCAACCGCGAGCAGGCGGTTGCCGACGCGGCCAGCATCGCTTACAGCACCTCGCAACAGACCGACAGCACCGCACAACGGGGCACCACGGTCGTCACCGAAGCGGTGAACGTGATGCGTGATTTGTCGCGGCACATGCAAGCCGCTGGCGAAGGTATCGAGGCGCTCAACGAGCAGTCGCTGGTGATCGGCACCATCGTCAAAACCATCAGCGGCATTGCCGAACAGACCAACCTGCTGGCGCTCAACGCCGCGATCGAAGCCGCCCGGGCCGGCGAGCAGGGCCGTGGTTTTGCCGTGGTCGCGGACGAGGTCCGGCAACTGGCCTCGCGCACCAGCCAGGCGACGGACGAAATCGTCGGCGTGGTACGACAGAACCAGGAAATGGCCCGCAACGCCGTGGCCCTGATGACCGACGGCAAGCTTCAGGCTGAACAGGGCCTGGCGCTGGCGGCGGAGGCGGGCACGGTGATCGTCGAGATTCAGGACGGTGCGCAGAAAGTGGTGGATGCGGTGGGGCAGTTTGCCAATCAGCTGTCTCACTGATCGACACTGATCAACTGTGGGAGCGAGCCTGCTCGCGAAGGCGATTCAACATTAATGTTGGCTGACACGCCGCTTTCGCGAGCAGGCTCGCTCCCACAGGTTCTGTGTTTCGCCAGTGACAACGCTACAATCGGCTCCTTTTCCTCCGGAGCAGATTCCCATGAGCGTCTCCCACCGCCGTCCGGTGCCCCTGAACAAAGCCTACCGCCTGC
>NZ_RAZO01000098.1:0-5197 GCF_004307535.1 Pseudomonas sp. Sample_9 | reverse complement strand
CCCATGAGCGTCTCCCACCGCCGTCCGGTGCCCCTGAACAAAGCCTACCGCCTGCTCAACCACGGGCCGACCGTGCTGGTCAGCGCCGCTCACGACGGCCAGCGCAACATCATGGCCGCCGCCTGGGCCATGCCGCTGGATTTCGAACCACCAAAAGTCGCCGTCGTCCTCGACAAATCCACCTGGACCCGCCAGTTGCTCGAAGCCTCCGGCACTTTTGTGTTGAACGTGCCTTGCGTCAATCAGGCCGATATCGTGCAAACCGTCGGCAACACCTCCGGCCTGGAAATCACCCGCAACCAGGGCCGGGACAAGTTTCAGGCGTACGGCCTACACACCTTCGCTGGCGAACAGGTTGAAGCGCCGCTGCTCGACGGCTGTGTCGCCTGGCTCGAATGCCGCCTGCTGCCGGAGCCGCGCAATCACGAGCAATACGACCTGTTCCTTGCCGAAGTCATTGCTGCCCAGGCCGATGAGCGTGTGTTCAGCGATGGGCGCTGGCATTTCGAAGGGCAGGATGGATTGCGCACGCTGCATCACGTTGCGGGCGGGCATTTCCTGAAGATTGGGGATGGGGTGGATGGCAAGACGTTGGCGGTTTAAATGACGTTGATGGAAAACCGTCAGCGGATGTAGCAAGGTAGAGGCTTCATTTCACTGCTCAGGCGCAACGCTCATGGACGTTTCTGTTGCCGGTTATCTTGCCCCGTTGCTGTCGCTGGCGCTGTTGTGGACGGTGGCGGTGGTCACGCCCGGGCCAAATTTCTTCAACATTGCGCAACTCGCGGCCAGTCACTCGCGCCGACATGGCGTGGTGGCTGCGCTGGGCGTGGCCACCGGCACGGTGCTGTGGGGCCTTGCCGGCGGCTTGGGGATCAAGACGCTGTTCAGCGCCGCGCCGACCCTCTATCTGGGCTTCAAGATTGCCGGCGGTTGCTACCTGATTTATCTGGGGCTGAAGCAGTTCAAGCGCAAGGCTACGGTTGCCCCCGGTACACCGGCTGCGCCCCGGCAGACTTATTCCGGCGTCTACGCTCGCGGTTTCCTCGGCAACATGACCAACCCGAAATCGGCACTCTTTGTCGCCACCATCTTCGCCACCGCCATGCCGCCCCACGTACCGCCGCTCCTGCTGGCGCTGGCCGTGCTGACCATGGCCACGCTGTCGTTCAGCTGGTATTGCAGCGTCGCTCTGTTCTTCGCCAGCCGCCGGGTTGCTAGTGTCTACGAGCGGTCACGCCAGTGGCTGGATCGATTGGCAGGTGGGTGCTATTTGTTGTTTGGGGTGCATTTGGTGGCGAATCGCTGACATTGCCGGGCTTCATAGGCTTCGATGAGGTTAATCATTTCGTTGAAATAATCACCCTCAGAGGTGCCAGGTTCCGGCTCACTGTCGAACAGCGCAGAAACCTTTTTGAGTGCCAGTCTGTAATCTTCTTCGGTATGGATCGGGCTCGGATTCATGGTTGCTCCATTTTCTTACGATCTTTGCTGATTGAATTTAAGCCAAGCAACTATTTTTCGGGGTAGGAAAAGGCGACTAGGGACATATGAACAGAGCCAATCGCCGAAAAAAAAGGCCTACCTCCCGGTAAGCCTTTTCTGCCCACTTCGTAATACTCAATCCCCCAACGCCTCTCCCTCACGCCGAGGATCGGCACCCCCCGTCAATGTCGCTTTGCCCTGCGCATCCTTCACCCGCACGATCGCCTGGGTGCCGCTGGTCATGTCGATTTCGCTGACCGTGTGGCCCTTGTCCTTGAGTGCCTGAATCAGCGCCGGGCTGAACTGCCCCTGTTCCAGTTCGGTCGGGCCATTGCGGCTGCCGAAGTTGGGCAGGTTGATCGCACTTTGTGCATCGAGGTTCCAGTCGAGCAGGCCGATGGTGGTTTTCGCCACGTATTCGATGATCTGCGAGCCGCCGGGGGAGCCGACCGTGGCGACAAATTCACCGGTGTTGCGATCAAAGATCAGCGTCGGCGCCATCGACGAGCGTGGGCGTTTGCCCGGTTCGACGCGGTTCGCGACTTTCTGCCCGTTCTCTTCGGGGATGAACGAGAAGTCGGTCATCTGGTTGTTCAGCAGAAAACCCTGAACCATCAGGTGCGAGCCGAACGCGGCTTCGATGGTGGTGGTCATCGACACGGCGCCGCCGAGATCATCCACCGCGACCACTTGCGAGGTCGAGATGCGCAACGGCGAGCGGTCCGGTGCATAGGCTACCTGTACGCCCGGCGGTGTGCCCGGTTTGGCGCTGCCCATGCTGCGCTCGCCGATCAGGCTGGCGCGGCTGGCCAGATAGGCAGGATCGAGAAGACCTTTGATCGGCACCGGGACGAAGTCGGTGTCGGCCACGTATTGCGCACGGTCGGCATAGGCCAGACGTTCAGCCTCGGCGATCAGATGCACCGCTTGCGGCGCCGGTTCCATGCCGGCCGGCCTATTGCTGTTCACTGGTTTGAGCGGGGTCAGCGACAGGCGTGGATCGCGAGTCTCCAGCGCCTGCAACGTGCCGAGAATCTGCGCCACGGCGATCCCGCCCGACGACGGTGGCGGCATGCCGCAGACCTGCCAGCGCTTGTAATCGGTACACAGCGGCGCGCGCTCCTTGGCCTGATAACGCTGCAAATCGGTCAGCGACAGGCTGCCGGGGTTGGCGTGCTGTTGAACCTTGGCGACGATCTCTTCGGCGATCGGACCTTTGTACAGCGCATCGGCACCTTCGCTGGCGATGCGTTTGAACACGGCGGCCAACTTCGGGTTTTGCAGGCGTGTGCCGACAGCTTTGACGCTGCCATCCTCATTCAGGAAGTACGCAGCCATGTCTGGCGACTGGCGTATCAGTGGATCGGCAGTCAGCAGCGAATGCAGGCGCGGGGAAATCGCAAAGCCTTGCTCGGCCAGTTTGATCGCCGGCTCAAACAGCTTCGCCCATGGCAAGCGACCATGCTGCCGATGCGCCAGCTCCAGCGCGCGCAATACCCCGGGGGTGCCGACCGAGCGCCCGCCAATCTGCGCTTGGGTAAAGGCCATCGGTTTACCGTCAGCCTTCAGGAACAGCTTCTCGGTGGCTCCGGCTGGCGCCGTTTCGCGGCCGTCATAGGTGCGCACCTGCTTGCCATCCCACAACACAATCATCGCGCCGCCACCGATACCGGAGGACTGCGGCTCAACCAGCGTCAACACCGCCTGCATCGCAATCGCCGCATCAATCGCCGAACCACCCTGACGCAACATCTCCCGCCCGGCCTCGGCCGCGAGCGGGTTGGCAGCAGCGGCCATATGTTTATTGGCGTGTCGGGTTTGCAGATCAGTGCGGTAACCGGAAGCGGCTTCCGGTGTCAGCGGCAAGGAAGAAGAGGGCGGGGCGTTGCAGGCGGTGAGGATCAGGGCGCTGATGATCAGCGCCAAGGCTGGCAGGCGAAAGCGGCTCAAGGGCTGGGTTGGAAACACGCGGGCTCTCCGTCCGTGGGGTAGAAGTCTTGGGGGACTTTATCGAGCGGGCCGGCGGGGTGCAAACTGCGTGAGGATTACAGCACTCCCGCTCAGCGGCCGCGCCAATCGATTGGCCGAAAACGATGCCCTTGTGGGAGCGAGCCTGCTCGCGAAAGCGGTAACTCGGGTGGTGCGATCTTCTTGAGAGTATTGCAGGGTAATTTATTGCTTGAAGCCGGGCAGACCACGGGTAGAACGCCAGTCTTTCACAATTTTGGTAATGCCCTCGGCTGTTTGTTGTTTCATATCCTCGGGCCAATAGATGAGGTCAGTGCCCGCTGGGTGCTCACACAGACGTACAAATTCAAATAGCAGCGGATCGAGAATCTCGTCTGGGCTTGTGTTGGCTGCAAGAACAGATTGCACAAATTTCAAGAATTCTGCTTCGGTGTAGTCGGATATGTTAGTCATAACGTTCTCAAGTTGAAGTTCCACAGCTCAAATGAAACGGGCGGCAGGATTCATGTCTTGAACCCGGGTAGTCGATTCGCTTCGCGCCATGCCATGACTGTACGAGCTATTCCGGCAGATGTTGTATCTGCTCCGGGCTCGGGGTAGAAGATCAGGTCTGTTCCAGCGGGGTGGCCGGTCAAAGCCCTGAATTCCGCCAGCAATCTGCCAAGCTCCTTGTCAGACCCACTTCTGTTGACTGCTCTTATATTTTTCACGAAACAGATGAATTCTGATTCTGTGTAGTCAGCTATGCTTTGCTTGGTGCGTTTTCTTATCATTGCTTGAAGCCCGACAGCCCATGGTCACTACGCCATTTCTTCAATGACTCAATGATTCCCTGTGCCGAGTCATCGGCGCCATTTTCAGGGTAAAAAATCAAATCGGATCCTCTTGGATGTCCACAAATCAAATTGAAGTGAAGAACGAGCTTGCTTTCTTCTTTCTCGCTCCCCTCATTTCCGACAATGCGCTCAAGGAGGTTGATGAATTCTTGCTCGGTGTAATCTGACAAATCGTCTTTAATAAGGAATTCCGTTGCCATTGCCTATCTCATGCACGAATCTTGGATGTGTTGAGACGCAATAAATCGTGAGAGCCAAAGTTAACTCGATGGCTCGAACCCTCAACGACACGACTTATCAAGAGTCTTTGAACCCGGATAATCCCTGTGCTGCTCGCCAGTCCCTGACACTTTGCATTACCCCCACAGGCGAGTTATCAGCACCAGGCTCCGGGTAGTAGATCAAGTCCGATCCTGCTGGATGCTCGCTGATTGTCTCGAAGTGTGCCAACAGTAAATCAGCACGATCATCGTTTTCAGCCTCTTCATCCTCTTTCGCGAGCTCTTGTAGTAGCGCGACGAATTCGGCCTCTGTGTACTCAGAAATGCTGGCTTTTAATAAGGTGTCTTTCATATTTGCCTATTCACGCCGGTGTATATCTATATGGTTCCGAGGAGTATTTACTCGAAGGTTATCTAGGTCATATACGCCACCGCCCTTGGATATTTTTTCGAGATGGTGAATTTCATAAGACTTTCTACCGCCGACTCTATCGGCTTTACGCACACGTGGCGCCTTACCCTTACGCATGCGACCAACATTCTGTTCAATCAACTCACCCCCCGATGCTGACTCTGCAACCGTTTTCCAAAAGGTTGCTCTGAATGAGTCGAAGCTTTTGAATTCTCGTCCTCGTAGAGAGTTGGCAACGTCTGTTGGAATCGGAACCCCCACGCCCGAATCAGCCC
>NZ_RAZO01000510.1:12681-24275 GCF_004307535.1 Pseudomonas sp. Sample_9 | reverse complement strand
AACGCAAGCAGGCCATTCGCGCGGCGGACGACGCGCCGAAAGGCAAACCCGAAGAGCCGCCTCCACCGCCGTGGATGCAGTGATCGCGTGATGAAAAACCCGGCTTCGGCCGGGTTTTTTGTGCCTGCGCATTTCCCGCAAACGCGAGCATGCCCTTGTAGGAGCTGCCGAAGGCTGCGATCTTTTGCCTTTGCTTCAAGGACAAGATCAAAAGATCGCAGCCTTCGGCAGCTCCTACAAGGATCGTATGTGAGTACCCCACGCAACACCCACCTGATCGTAACCGCCCGGCTGATCTCCGATTTCGGCGCCTTCCTCAACATGGTCGCGCTGGCTACCTACGTCTACCTGCTGAGCAACAGCGCCATGAGCGTCGGCATTTTCCTTGCCAGCCGTGTCGGTGGCGGAATCTTCGCCAGTCTGATCGGCACACGCTTCTACCGGCGCTGGCAGGGCCGCGCGTCGCTGATTGCTTTCGATCTGTTGCGCGCCGCACTGCTGGGGCTGCTGTTGATCACACCGGCGAGTCAGCAGGCATGGCTGTTGCCCTTCATTGCCTTCGGCCTCGGCTTGGGCAATTCGATGTTCGCCATCGGCCTCAACAGCCAATTGCCGCGCTTGATCGCGCCGGCGCAGTTGCTCAAGGCCAATGCCTGGATCACCTCAGCCTCTTCAGCCGCCATGGTCGGCGGCAGTCTGGTGTCGGGGTTGCTGGTGGCTGCTTTCGGTTTTGAAACGGTCTTCGCCCTCAACGCGCTGACCTATTTGCTCGCCGCGCTGCTGATCATGCCGCTGCGTTTCGAAAAAACCGATGTCAGCGAACAGCCGGAGCGTGGTGAATGGTTTGCGCTGCGGCAAGGCCTGCGTTCGGTGCCAGTGGTCGCGGCCATGCTCGCGGTGACCATGGCCGACACCTTGGGCAGTGCCGCGCATAACGTCGGCTTCCCGATCATTTCGAAACTGCTCACGCCCGAGGCGGCGAGTACGACCTTGGGCCTGGCGCTTGCGGTATGGGCCAGCGGCAAACTGCTCGGCGCGCGCATCGCCAGTCACCTCAAGGGCTCGGAGAACAGCCACCTCGAAAGACGATTTTTCTGCGGCGTGGCGCTGATGTCCTGCGGGTTCATTCTGATGTTCCAGCAGCACAGCCTCGTGGGGCTGCTGCTGTTCGCCTTGCCGGCCGGGCTTGGTGACGGGGTTTCCGAAGTCAGCCTGATGTCACGGCTGCAACGGGAACCTGCGGCTTTGCGCCTGCCGATTTTCAGCGTGCTGACCTTGCTGCAGATGACCGGATTCGGCATCGGCATGCTGGTCGCCGCGCCGTTCTACGCATGGTGGACGCCGGGGGCCGTGGTCATGCTGTTCCACTGCATTCCCCTCGGCACCCTGTGCTTGGTGACGCTGTTGCGGATCAGGCGCGAGCGGGTTGCGCGCAGCAGCCCGACGCCAGCTCCTTGAGGATCGGGCAATCCGGGCGATGGTCGCCGCTGCAATGCTCGACCAGATCCTGCAGGGTGTCGCGCAACTCGCCGAGCTCGCGGATCTTTCGGTTCAGCTCATCGATGTGCTGGCGCGCCAGGGCCTTCACGTCGGCGCTGGCGCGCTGGCGATCCTGCCAGAGGGTCAGCAGCTTGCCGACCTCTTCCAGAGAAAAGCCCAGATCCCGCGAACGCTTGATGAACGCCAGGGTGTGCAGGTCATCGCTGCCGTACACACGGTAACCGCTGTCAGTGCGATTGGCCGCTTTGAGCAGGCCGATCGACTCGTAGTAACGAATCATTTTTGCACTCAGGCCACTTTGTCGAGCCGCTTGGCCGATGTTCATCGGTGTTCCTCCAGGTCCTTGGGTTTCCAGGTTTTCAACAGTAGCGCATTGCTCACCACGCTGACGCTCGACAGCGCCATCGCCGCGCCGGCCAGCACCGGATTGAGGAAACCGAACACCGCCAGCGGAATGCCGATCAGGTTGTAGACAAAGGCCCAGAACAGGTTCTGGCGAATCTTTGCGTAGGTCTTGCGGCTGATCTCCAGCGCTGCCGGCACCAGCCGCGGATCGCCGCGCATCAAGGTGATGCCGGCCGCATGCATGGCGACGTCGGTGCCGCCGCCCATGGCGATGCCGATGTCGGCGGCGGCGAGGGCCGGGGCGTCGTTGATACCATCGCCGACCATGGCGACCACGCCGGTTTTCTTCAGCTCGGCGACGGTCGCGGCCTTGTCGGCAGGCAGCACTTCGGCGTGGACATTTTGGATGCCCAGAGCCTCGGCCACCACCCGTGCGCTGCCGCGATTGTCGCCGGTCAGCAGGTGGCTCTGGATATCCCGCGCGGCGAGTTGTTGCACCGCTTGCAGAGCGCCGGGTTTCAGCGTGTCACCGAAGGCGAACAGGCCCAGCACCTTCGGCTGAGGACTTTGTTCAATCAGCCACGACAGTGTCCGACCTTCGCGTTCCCACGCTTCGGCGGATGTGCTCAATTCACCGGCACTCAAGGCGCTTTCGTCGAGCATCCGCCGATTGCCCAGCGCCAGGCGCCGGCCATCCAGCGTGCCGGCGATGCCGCGTCCGGTCAGCGACTGGCTGTCGCTGACATCGGGCACGTTCAAGCCGCGTTCGGCGGCGGCATCCAGCACCGCTTTGGCCAAAGGATGCTCGCTGCCGCGCTGCAAGGCACCGGCCAGTGTCAGCAGATTGTTTTCGTCGCCATCGACCGCGCTGAAGTGCGCGATACGCGGCGCACCCGAGGTCAGCGTGCCGGTCTTGTCGAACACCACACTGCTGACTTCATGGGCGCGTTCCAGCGCTTCGGCATCCTTGATCAGAATGCCGTGGCGTGCGGCGACGCCGGTGCCGGCCATGATCGCCGTCGGGGTGGCGAGGCCGAGGGCGCACGGGCAAGCGATTACCAGCACAGCGACGGCATTGATCACCGCCGTTTCCAGCGGTGCGCCGTACAGCCACCAGCCGATCAGCGTGGCCAGGGCGATCAGCAATACGGTGGGGACGAAGATCTGGCTGACCTTATCGACCAGTTTCTGGATCGGCGCTTTCGCCGCTTGCGCGTCTTCGACCAGACGAATGATCCGCGCCAGCACGGTTTCCGCGCCGAGGGCCTGGGTGCGCACCAGCAAACGACCCTCGCCATTGATGGCGCCGCCGGTGACCTTGTCGCCCGCTTGTTTCGGCACTGGCAGGCTTTCGCCGCTGATCAGCGCTTCGTCGGCGTGGCTCTGGCCTTCGACGACTTCGCCATCCACCGGGAAGCGTTCGCCGGGTTTGACCAGCACCAGATCGTCGAGGCGCAGGGCGCTGATCGCAACGTCTTGCTCACGCCCGTCGATAACTTGAATCGCGCGCTCCGGCCGCAACGCTTCGAGGGCGCGAATGGCGCTGGCGGTCTGGCGTTTGGCGCGGCTTTCGAGATATTTGCCGAGCAATACCAAAGCGATGACCACCGCCGAGGCCTCGAAATACAGATGCGGCATGCGTCCGGCGGCGCTGGCCCATTCATAGATACTCAGGCCATAACCGGCGCTGGTGCCGAGGGCGACGAGCAGGTCCATGTTGCCGGCGCCGGCGCGCACGGCTTTCCACGCCGCCACATAAAAGCGTGCGCCGAAGATGAATTGCACGGGGGTGGCGAGGGCGAATTGCACCCAGGCCGGGAGCATCCAGTGAATGCCGAACGGCTGCAGCAACATCGGCAACACCAGCGGCAGAGCGAGGGCGATCGCGCAGATCAATGCCCAGCGCTCGCGATGCAGGCGTTTTTGCTGGTCATCGGACTGTGGCCGTTCAGCTTGCCAGACGCTGGCCGAGTAACCGGCCTTGCTCACCGCGGCGAGCAGGGTTTGCGTATCGACCTGGCCGAGCAATTCGAGGTGCGCACGTTCATTGGCCAGATTGACGCTGACGCTGCTCACGCCTGGGACTTTGTTCAGGGCGCGTTCGACGCGACCGACGCAGGACGCGCAGGTCATGCCGTCGATGCTCAATTCGATAGTTTGCCGAGGCACGCTGTAACCGGCGCGCTCCACGGCTTGCATCAGCGCCGGCAGGCTGTCGCCGGGCGCCTGCACCCGGGCCTGTTCGGTGGCGAGGTTGACGCTGACGGCACTGGCGCCGCTGACCTTGCGCAGCGCCCGCTCGACACGCCCGGCGCAACTGGCGCAGGTCATGCCGGCAATCGGCAGATCGAAAGTGGTGGATTCGGACATCGGTCGCGCTCCCTGTAGTGGATGTCTACAGGATCAACCTTGCCATGCGGGCAAGGTCAAGCGCCATTCTTGTGGGAGCGAGCCTGCTCGCGAATGCGGTGCATCATTCAGCAATCATGTTGGCTGACCCGGCGCTTTCGCGAGCAGGCTCGCTCCCACAGGTCGAGGCGGTTGCTCAATAACCCAGGCCTGCAGGTTTCAGGTACACGCCTTCGGCATTCATCGCCAGGCGGAACTTCAGAACATCACCGGCATGCAGCACGACTTCCTGCGAACCCGGTGCGAGCATGCCGGGATTGCAACCCGGCGCCTGGCCCGGCAGCAGTTTCAGGCGCAGCGAAACCTTGCCCGGTGGCAGGTTGAACGACGTGCTCTGCTCCTGAAACAGGCGCGCCGAGAGCTGGTCCTGGATGTACACGCCGATTTCGCACGAGGTCGCCACTTCGAGGCGCTCGCGGGAAATGATCAGTACCGCGTAATCCTCGCCGGCGGCTTGCACCTGCGGGACAGCGGCGAAAAGGCTGAGCAAGCCAAACAGGCTCAAAGCTGACCAGCGCATGGCTGAACCTCCTGAATTCGAGTCATTGATGCATGCAGCTTGGCCGAGCGCGACGCCGATTGCCAGCCCGGCAGTTTTTCGCAGAACTTGACCTTGCCATCGTGGCAAGC
The DNA here is from genome assembly GCF_004307535.1 of Pseudomonas sp. Sample_9. NCBI lineage: Bacteria > Pseudomonadati > Pseudomonadota > Gammaproteobacteria > Pseudomonadales > Pseudomonadaceae > Pseudomonas > Pseudomonas sp. Sample_9. The sequence continues at coordinate 19,391 of NZ_RAZO01000510.1, read as the reverse complement.
TCAAGACTGCCGACAACCTCACTCAAAGGAGTCTTCCCATGCAAGTGTTCAACGTTCAAGGCATGTCCTGCGGTCATTGCGTCAAAGCCATCACCACTGCGGTGCAGGCCCTGGATCCGGCTGCCAGTGTGCGCGTCGATCTGGCTGCCAGGGAAGTCGGCGTCGAGAGCGCGCTGAGTGCCGACCAGGTGATCGAAGCGATCCGCGAAGAGGGTTATGAGGTGAAGCTCGTCTGAAATTGATCGTTAGCGAGCTATCGGAATGTTCAAGGCGTCCGGGCGCGGCTAGACTGTCGGGCTGCGACTTGCCCACCTGGATGCCTGATGAACTTCCGCACGATTTTGATACTCGGCGCCTTGAGCGCCTTCGGTCCCTTGGCGATCGACTTCTATTTGCCTGCGTTCCCAGCCATGGCGCTGGCGTTCGGCACCGATGAGCAGCATGTCCAGCTGACGCTGGCGGCGTACTTCCTCGGTCTGTCGCTGGGCCAATTGGCTTACGGGCCGATTTCCGATCGTTTCGGCCGGCGGCTTCCGCTGCTCAGCGGCGTTGCTCTGTTCACCCTGGCGTCACTAGCCTGCGCCTACGCGCCAAGTCTGGAATGGTTGATCGGCGCGCGCTTCGTCCAGGCACTCGGTGGTTGTGCGGGCATGGTGATTTCCCGTGCGGTGGTTGCCGACAAGTGCGACGCGGTGGGCTCGGCGAAGGTGTTTTCGCAACTGATGCTGGTGATGGGCCTGGCGCCGATTCTGGCGCCGATGCTCGGTGGGCTGCTGGTCAATACCACGGGTTGGCAGTCGATCTTTCTGGTGCTCACCGGATTCAGTGCGGCGGCGGGTCTGGCGGTGGCATTGGGGCTGCCGGAAAGCATGCCGGCCCACGTGCCGCGTCAGCCGTTGTCCGGTGCATTGCGCCAGTACGGGCGACTGGTCAAGGATTCGGTCTACCTCGGCCACGCCCTGACCGGCGGCATCGCCATCGCCGGCATGTTCGCTTACATCGCCGGTTCACCGTTTGTGTTCATCAAGCTCTACGGTGTACCCGCCGAGCACTTCGGCTGGCTGTTCGGCACCAACGCGGCGGGCTTCATTCTGGTGGCGCAGGTCAATGCGCGTCTGCTGGCCAAGCGTGGTCCGGCATTTTTGCTGGTGCGCGCGGTGTGGGTGTACTTCCTCGCCGGGCTGACGTTGCTGGCGGTGAGCGCGATGCGTCCAGAGGCATTGTGGCCGTTGCTGATTCCGCTGTTCATCTGCATTGCCAGCCTCGGCTGCATCATTCCCAACGCCTCGGCTTGCGCAATGAACGGTCAGGGCGCCCGCGCCGGCAGTGCGTCGGCGATGCTCGGTTGCCTGCAATTCAGCATCGCCGCCGGTGCCGCCGCGTTGGTGGGGGTGTTGCACGATGGCAGCGCCGTGCCGATGGCCATGGTCATCAGCCTGTGTGGTTTGCTGGTGGTGAGCGTCGCGCTGCTCACCCGGCGCTTGCAGAATGCCCGGGCGCTGGCGCAAGCCCAGGTCTGAACGCTCGACTTTGGAACTCAGCTGGCGGCGCGCTGCTGGCTGGGTTCGGGAATCCGGTGGGGCGCGCAGAGTCGCGCTTCGAGGGTACGAGTGAAGGCCAGCGCCTCGGCTTCACTGCGAAAGGTCACGACATGCTGGTCCAGGCGCACTTGCCATTGAGACTTTGCCACTTCTTTTATCAGGATCTTCATTGCTGACCTCCCTTGCGTAAAAGATGTATCGCAGAGGCTTCGATTGTAGACCCCGATACCCGCGCAATTGTGACAAGGGTCAAGCAACCGACTGACGGCAAAAAGCCCCGCAACCGCTCTGGCATCACGAGCGGTTGCGAGGCTTTATTTTTTTAGAAACCTTCTAAAACAATTTTCCCCTTGGCCTTGCCGCTTTCCAGCAGCTCATGGGCGCGGCGCAGGTTGGCGGCGTTGATCACACCGAAGTGCTCGCCCAGGGTGGTCTTCAAAGTGCCGGCGTCAATCAGCTCAGCGACGCGGTTGAGCAGCTTGTGCTGTTCAATCATGTCCGGCGTTTCGAACAGCGAGCGGGTGTACATGAACTCCCAATGCAGCGACAGGCTCTTGCGCTTGAGCAGGCCGATGTCGAGGGACTTCGGATCGTCGATCAGCGCCAGCTTGCCTTGCGGTGCGAGGGCTTCGACCAGTTGCGCCAGATGCTGGTCGGTCTGGGTCAGGCTGGCGACGTGGGTCACGCTGTCGATGCCGGCGCGCTTCAATTCTTCGCTCAGTGGCTGGCTGTGATCGATGACCAGATCGGCACCGAGTTCACTGACCCAGTCACGGGTTTGTGGGCGCGAAGCGGTGCCGATCACTTTCAGACCGGTCAACTGTTTGGCCAATTGGGTCAGGATCGAGCCCACGCCGCCCGCCGCACCAACGATCAGCAGGCTCTGGCCTTGATCATTGCTGCCTTCGCTGATTTGCAGGCGCTCGAAGAGCAATTCCCACGCAGTGATCGCGGTCAGCGGCAGCGCAGCGGCTTCGGCAAAACCGAGGGACTTGGGCATGTGGCCGACGATGCGCTCATCGACCACGTGCAACTCGCTGTTGCCACCGGCCCGGGCAATCGAACCGGCGTAGAACACCTTGTCGCCCGCCTTGAACAGGGTGACGTCGCTGCCGACCGCCTTGACCACACCGGCAACGTCCCAGCCCAGCACTTTCGCCGCGCCGTTTTCCGGCGCCACGTTCTGCCGCACTTTGGTGTCGACCGGGTTGACCGAGATGGCTTTGACCTCCACCAAGAGGTCGCGCGGGCCGGCGAGCGGTTCTGGCAGTTCGATGTCCTGCAGGGACTTGGCGTCGCTGATCGGCAGGGACGCGTAATAGGCAATGGCTTTCATAAGTGGCTCCGTACAGTTGATAGAAGGAATCAGGCAATCGCGCCGAGACGTTTGAGCTGGAAGTGTTCGATGGTGTGGCCTGCGCTGGCCTGAAACTTCTGAAAATGCGCGCTGGCGTTGTGCGCCTCAAGAATCTCGTCACTGGCCCACTGTTCGATGACATAAAAAACCTGTGGATCGGCAAGGTCGCGGTGCAGGTCGTACTGGCCACAACCCGGCTCGGCGCGGCTCGGTTCGACAAGGGCACGCAGCGCCTGTTCGAGAACGTCCTGCTGGCCGGGCTTGGCGGTCAGAGTAGCAATAGCGGTAAAGGGCTGTGACATGCGCGGACTCCAGAGAATCGGGATGAATTTGTCGGAGGCCATCATTGGCTATTTCTCTGCGCGATAAAACCGGCTAAAAGAGCAGTCTCTTTCAATATTTTTTTGATAATCGAGGCTGCGCATGCTGCGTTTTGATGATTTGCAGTTGTTTGTCCGCGCGGCGGATCTGGGCAGCCTGTCAGCGGCGGCACGGGTGATGGACATGTCCGCGGCGGTGGCCAGCGCGGCCTTGAAGCGCATCGAGCAGCAACTCGGTGCGCGGCTGCTGGCGCGGTCGACCCGCAGCCTGCGCCTCACCGCCGAGGGCGAAGGCTTCCTTGAATATGCCCGTGCCGCCCTGAGCAATCTCGACGAGGGGCGTCGACTGCTCGCCAGCCGTCAGGATCAGGTCAGCGGGATTTTGCAACTGTCGGCGCCTTCGGATTTCGGGCGCAATCTGCTGCTGCCGTGGCTCGACGCGTTTCAGCGTGAGCACCCTAAGCTGACGGTGCGCCTGCTGCTTGGCGACCGCATCGCCGACCTGTTCCGGCAGCCGGTGGACATCGCCCTGCGCTATGGCGAGCCGGAGGACTCCAGCCTGATCGCCTTGCCCATCGCACCGCACAATCGCCGCGTGTTGTGCGCATCTCCTGACTATCTGGCCCGGCATGGCGAGCCGCGCCAGCTCGAGCAACTGGCCCAGCACAACTGCCTTCTGTACATGCTCGGCAGCCGCGTCCACGACCACTGGAGTTTTCACGATGGCAAGCGCGAAGTCGGCCTGACCGTGAGTGGCGACCGCTTCAGCGATGACGCCGACGTCGTGAGATTATGGGCGTTGGCCGGTGCCGGCATTGCCTACAAATCCTGGCTGGACGTCGGCACCGATGTGCTCGCCGGGCGCCTCAAGGTGCTGATGCCGGAACTGCTGTGTGAGCGCGCACCGCTGAATCTGTTGTGCGCCCATCGCGCACAATTGAGTAAGCCGGTGAACCTGCTGAGGGAGATGCTCGCCAGTCGTTGCGCCGAATTGAGTAGTCAATTTCCCGCTTTTCTCAAAGTCGATCATTAGTCGCAGGCAAATAGAGAAATTTCTGTCAGGAACAATCGCCACCTGCGCAGGCCCAGGCGCAGGACGTCTGGCTTAACCCGCTTATACTAGCGCCCGCCTCATGCCTGCACTGACACCCGGCGCGCAGACCCCGTAACGCGTTGCCGGCTTTTGGTGACGGTTGCTACTTCTGCTGCCAGGTTGTGTGCCGGAGCAGCTGGTGTCGGTGGCATCCCTTGCTCCGATCCAGGGCGATATTCGCGTGTTGGCCGATGCCCTATAAGCGGCCAAGATGTCTCCGAGCGGTAGACGATACGATTCAACAGGGAGTGAACATATGGAACATGCACCGTGCATCAGCCAGATCGCGACATTGCTGGCCGACCCCAAGCGCAGCGCGATGATGTGGGCGTTGATGGATGGCTCGGCGCGGCAAGCCGAAGAGCTGGCGCTGCTGGCCGGGCTCTCGCCGTCGTCGGCCAGTGCGCATCTGGGGCGATTGTCCGCAGGGGGTCTGTTGAACGTCGAAATGCGTGGGCGCAAACGCTTCTTTCGCCTGGCAGCGCCGGAAATCGGCGCGGCGATCGAAGCTTTGGCCAGCGCCACCATTGCCAGCGCGCCACGACAAGTGCCCGCTGCGCTGAAACGCACCATGCCGATGGTCAGGCCGCAGGCGGCGCCGTCTTCGCTGTTGCGCGCGCGGTTCTGCGACGACCATCTGGGCGGCACCCTGGCGGCCGACCTGTATCAGCGCCTGCTCGATGCCGGCTGGATCGAACAGCTTGAACAGCGGGTGGTGGTGACGCACAAGGGTTCCACCCAACTGGCGCAGCGCGGTGTGTTCATCCAGGCCCTGGCCCACCGCAACGTGCAGGTCGCCTGCGCCTGCCCGGACTGGAGCGAGCGTCGTCCGCACATGGGCGGCTCACTGGGTGCGGCGCTGTTGCAGTTGTTCATGCAGTCCGGCTGGCTGACCTTGCCCAACGATTCCCGCGCCTTGCAGTTGACCGCCACCGGTCAGCGCGAAATCCATCGCTTTGCCAAGGAAACCGAGCTGGAAACAGCATTCTAGAGCGCTGCTCTGCAATGAGCTGGCGGGCAGCGTCGCGCACGACTGTGAACAGGTCGCATCCAGTACGACCTCCGAATGACCATCACGCACACTCGATCCGGGGAATTTTTCGGATGGGGGAGCGCAACATGAATACACAACACTTCAGTGCGGCTGAGCGCCTGGAACGGCTGCCGCTCAGTGGTTATCACCGCGTCATTTTCATCATCATTGCGCTGGCGTTTTTCTTCGATTCCATGGATCTGGCGATGATGACTTTCCTGCTCGGCTCGATCAAAGCCGAGTTCGGCCTGAGCAGTGCGCAAGCCGGCCTGCTCGCCAGCTCAAGCTTTTTCGGCATGGTGCTGGGGGCGTCGTTGTCAGGGATGCTCGCCGACCGCTTCGGGCGCAAACCGGTGTTTCAGTGGAGCATCGTGTTGTGGGGCGTGGCCAGTTACCTCTGTTCGACAGCGCAGACGGTGGAGACATTGACGCTGTTCCGCATCCTGCTGGGGATCGGCATGGGCATGGAGTTTCCCATCGCACAGTCGATGCTGTCGGAATTGATTCCGGCGCAACGACGCGGGCGCTACATCGCCCTGATGGACGGCTTCTGGCCGCTGGGTTTTGTCGCGGCGGGCGTGCTCTCGTACTTCCTGCTGCCGCTGATTGGCTGGCGCGATATCTTCCTGGTACTGGCGGTGCCTGCGGTATTTGTCCTGGCGATCCGCTTTTTCATCCCTGAGTCACCGCGATGGCTGGAACAGGCCGGGCGCGACGCCGACGCGGACAAAGTGTTGAACGGCATTGAAGCGCGGGTGCGTGCTTCGCTGGGCGGTGCAGCCTTGCCGGAACCGGTTCGTTTGCCACGCACGGTGACGCCACCGGGCAATTTCTTCTCGGCACTCAAGCAGATCTGGTCGCCGCAATATCGCCAGCGCACGACGATGATCTGGAGTCTGTGGTTCTTCGCATTGCTGGGTTTCTACGGGCTGACTTCCTGGCTCAGCGCATTGCTGCAGCAATCGGGTTTCGCCGTGACGCAGTCGGTGTACTACACGGTGCTGATCTCGCTCGGCGGGATTCCCGGCTTCCTCATGGCGGCGTGGCTGGTCGAGCGTTGGGGGCGTAAACCGGTGTGCATCGTCACCCTGCTCGGCGGCGGGGTGATGGCGTTTTTGTATGGGCAGAGCGCGGTGTTCGGCGGCAACGTGGCGCTGCTGATCGGTACCGGATTGTTGATGCAGTTTTTCCTGTTCGGCATGTGGGCGGTGCTCTACACCTACACGCCGGAGCTGTACCCGACTTCGGCACGGGCAACCGGCTCGGGATTCGCCTCGGCGATCGGCCGCGTCGGCTCACTGCTCGGGCCACTGGTGACCGGGCTGGTGTTCCCGATTACCGGGCAGGGCGGGGTGTTCGCGCTGGG